>JAUILF010000282.1 GCA_030433135.1 Bacteroidia bacterium
TTCCAGATATGATTTCAATACATCACCGAAGTTCTGGTCGTCTTCTACCAAAAGGATTCTTTGCTTTTCTGCGGTCATGGTTTTGTGTTGTAAAACCCTTAAAACTATATTAAAAGGGACTTAGGTGAATGATAGCTTATATTATCATATTAACTAACGCCATTCTCACTTTTTTGGTGTCCATTACCAAAAGGGAGGTTCAAAATAAAGTTGGTACCTACACCGGTTTCACTTTGTACTTCAACTGTACCATGATGAGCATTGACCATCTCCTTTACATAGCTCAACCCCAAACCAAAGCCCTTGACATCGTGTAGATTGCCGGTGTGAACACGATAAAATTTGTCGAATATATGTTTGCGCTGGTCTTTGGTCATTCCAATGCCCTTGTCTTCAATTCGGACCTCCACTCCACTGGGAAGATTCTTGGTCCGGATCATGATTTCCGGCTCTTCCAGTGAATATTTGTTGGCATTATCCAGCAGGTTATTGATGATATTTGAAATATGGGTCTGGTCAGCCATAATCACCGGATTTTGTGCTTTCAGATCGGCCGAAACATGTCCGCCCTTCTTCTCTACCTGCAGGGTTGCATTTTCAACAGCTTGCAAAATAACATCATGCAGATCTACTGCACTCAGTTTGAGTTTGTAGTCTTTCTTCTCCAGGAGGGCCATTTGCAGCACCTTTTCCACCTGACTCAGCATTCGGTTGTTTTCCTGTTTGATGATATGGGCAAAGCGGGCAACCTTGGATGGTTCGCGAGATATAATTGGGCTGCCAATGGAGTCCGCTGCCAGATTGATGGTTGCTATCGGTGTTTTGAATTCATGCGTCATGTTGTTAATAAAATCACTGCGCATTTCAGAGATCTTTTTCTGACGAAATATCACATAGATAGTGTACGAGAAACAGAAAAGGATAATCAGGGTGAAGATGATAGACCCTACAATAGTGAGCCATACATCTTTGAAAACCAACCTCTTGCGATTAGGGAAATCGATATACAGGATTCCCGGAACATGGTCTTCGGTTTCAAAAAGGTTGATCTTGTACGGTGAGTTTAACAAGCTTCGGTTGATGGGGGTATCCGTATACTGAGTACCTTCTTCAACTACTACAAAATTATCGTCCAGTATGACAAATGCGCCCATCTTGGTGGAATAGACACCATAGTGGTAGGGTGTGTCAATATCCCTCCTGATCAAATGTTTTCGAATGGACGCTGAGAGGGTCTTGATGTCTATGCGTTCGACCAGGTCTTTGGATCTAAGCAATTCATTGACCTCCAGTCCCTCCAGCAGACTAAGTTGTTGGCGAAAGGAGCCCTGGTTGCTTTTCAAAAGTTCCGACAGGTCGTGGTTAATGATCGTACTGTCGGTGAGTCTTTTTTTGCGGTATTCGAGATCTAACCTCGATTGGTTTTTAGGAATGTTGGGTGTAAGATCCTTGGCCAGCAATTCCAGATCAAGGGTGTTTTCATTCCTGGCCAATTCTTCCTCAACGTGGTTGAGAGATGAAGCTACTTCCTTGTTAAATTTTTCTTCATTCAGGTTTATACTCCAATTGATCCATTTGGTCTGTATAGCGATGATACCCAACAACGAAAACGCCATTAGTGCAATTAATACCCAGATGATGTGTCTCTTCATCATATTCCAGAAACCTCTACTTTATTAACCGGTAAGTAAGCATACACTTTCTCTAAAGTAACATCAACAAAGTTCGGTATTTTGTGCTTTAACGGTGATTTAACTTTTGATAAGTACTTCAGAAGTGACTAAGCCGGTAATTTTGTATCTTATTGAAAATCATTTTGGCTATGGGAATCAAGAACTTTGCAACCAAGATTATTATCTGCCTGCTAATCCTGGTGGGCATCGATTACTTGCCGGTATACGCTCAGAAGCAACCTACCAAAGTTACCATTACGAAGGAAATTTATGATGAAAATGGAAACAAGAGTACGCAGACGATAGTAAAGGAAGGACCTGAGGCAGATGCCATAGATATCGAAGGCCTGGCCAATGGCCAACCCTACGTACAGCAATTTGATTTTGATACGTTTGGATCTGACCAGTTTGCTCCCTTTTCCCTGGAGGACGGATTTATGGACTTACGTTCACTCTTTGATTCCCTTCAGATGGGTGATTTTGAGATGTTTGGACCGGGTGACTGGTCATTTGGCGATATCATGCCTTATGAGGAGAGCAGAAAGCCACGTCTCGGCATTCAGATACAGCCCCTTGAGACTCAAGCCGGGGTGTTGATTGTAGAAGTCGTCGAAGGTTCACCTGCAGAAACTGCCGGTCTCGAGGTTGGTGATATTATTCTCGCCATTGATGGAGAGGAGGTAGATACTCCTGAAGATGTGGTCAGTCACATTCAGAGCAGTGAAAGCGAATCTGTATATATCGACATACTTCGGGGAGACGACCACCTGTCATTTGAAGCCAATCTCGATGCGGTTGGATCAAAAAAGGAACTTGAGATAAAGAAATTGTAATCCTTTCCCTTTACTGTAAGGCGAACTGAATGGTAACCCCGGTATTGATATTCGTAATGGGGTATGACCTGGCGGAGTAAGGTGTCGTCTTGTTGTAATCAAAGAAGAACCTCAAAGTTAAATTTTCCGTGGCATCGTAGGCAACACTGGGCGAAATCCTGATCTGCTTGGTTCCGGATGATGCCTGCGGAGGTTGCGAGGTGTCAAATCGGTGATTCCAGGTAACATTATCGCTAAAGGAAAAGTCAAATTGAATTTCCAGATTGCTTCCCTTGGGTGCAGAACCCGCCGCGGGGTCATTTCCTTCCTGGTCAGATTGTTCCTGCCTTCTTTGACTACGTCTACTGCGCCCTCCAAATTCAAATTGCAGGAACGGAATAACTACATCTTGAATGGTATATCCAAATCCGGCGACATAGTCTGTACGCTTGTTCTCCAGCAGTTGGTTATCCGTGAAGGTCAGGTTCAGATTTCTGGTCTTATTCATGTCCAGCCGCAAGGTAAAGTTGCTTCTCGTCTGCAGGTTTAGGCCAATCAATGGAGAAAACTGTTCAGAAATAACCACAGCGGGAATTTCGTATCGGCTGTAATAATTACCAGTCACTTCATTGGGTTGTCCTCCCGGATCATAATCAAAATCTGTCTGGTAACTATTGACCGTCAAAGTGGATCGGTATCCATGAGTCAGAGACACGTTGGAGAAAATGTCCTGAAAGAAGGCAACCCTTGACAGACCGTTGTAGTTGAGCTGCCAGTTGGGCTTGGGAGCCAGGTCAAATACATTCAGTTTTACTGTTTCGGGGTTGATCTCGGCATACGATGAAATGAAAGATGGAATCAAAACATCACGTTGATACTTGCCATAGCCTTCGGTATAATCATTACCATCCACTGAATGCGTAGTGTTTGGATCTCCCACGCGTTGTGAAATAATGGGCCGGGTATCTTCAAAAACCGAAAACAGACCTGCTATGTCTTCGTGAAACAAGGTCTTCATCGTGAAGTAAGAAATGGTAAACGAACCCAGGTCTCTACCGGCCAAACGTTGAAATTCTGAATCTGGAGATGGTTTCTTAAAATATTCGGAGTGATTCTGGGTAAAGCTGTAGTCCCAGTTTACTTCCAATCTAAAGTCCTGGAATGGCTCCACACTGACACTGGCGTTCCACTTTTTGGTTTGATTAAGCAGTACCTCCTGGTTGAGATAGATACTCTCGGTGATCCAGTTGTTTTCATCACTAACAGCATCGACAAACCATTGATCATCAGGCTGAAATCCAAGGATATACTCATAACCCGGAGCACTCCAACCATCATCCAGGCCAAAATACTTGGGTGTTGGCATAAACCCGGGTATGACCGAACCCAGGTTTTCTGTGTAGGAGAACTGGGCTCTGCGCAACGACATCAATGGACGTATGAGAATTTTTTCTATGGCACTGGGCTCACGTGATTCTTTGCCGGCATCTTGCTGACCCTGGCTGGGTACTCTCCGGTTATTGCTATTTCCACCCTGCCGGGACTGTCGGCTGCCTGAGTTTATCTGGCGCAGGTACGGTATGTTGTTGTATAATTTGACGAAGTCAAAGTCAGCTGATATTTGTCGACTCTGCTGGTTTTGGATAACATTTCCCAGCGAGTCTACATTGAGCGCGGCAGCAATCCAACCATAGCTGGCACTTACCTGTGCCTGGACCTGGGCAAAATCAAGCACCGGGAAATACTGGAAGGGTAGGTTATAGCTCAGGTTTATGTTGTGATTATAATCCTTGGTACGACCAAAATTCTTCAATCCCGCCCAGATTGTATCGCGGTTGGCATCTTCGGTGAAATTGTCATCCCTTTCATTTAGCTCATCAATAGTTGAATTATTGATGGCATTGAAACGAAACTTGAGTGATTTGCTCAGGTCCCAGTTCAAATTGTAGTTCCGTTCCCAGGTAAACCTCTTGGTGTACCAGGTACTGAAATCCGGATCGGAAAACCGGTAAGTTTTTGTTGATTTCTGCCTGTGAAGGGTGGTATTAAAGGCAAACGTATTGGGTATGGGATTGAAATTGAATTGTGTTAAAAACTCCAGTAACCTTGATCCATTACCCAAATTCTTGAAAGGTTGAATGTAAAGCGGAGACATGGAGAAATTGTAATCCAGAGCACCACGGGTCTCCTCGGTTTTGTCCTGGGCAATGATAGGATCGCGGTGATTAATTACCGAGCGGGCAAAGGTGACACTGAAATTTTCGATATCCCACGGCATCGGATTCTTTTGCGAGGTCCTTTCCTTGCGCACATTGGTGAAGTTATAACTCTTGATCGATGTGAAATCAACCGCTTGCTCCCTTAGTGAGTCACGTACCTCCCTGTCTGTCGTTTCTGCCAGTTTGTCTTTTAGCTCTATGTCCAGATCATAGGGGTCAAACTTAGGATTGCGCATTGTGGCACTGTACTGGGCATAGAAGGGAATTCTCAACCCGATATTATCACCAAAGAACTTCCCTAACTCAAGGTTCGTGGCAACATCATATTGAATCACTTCTTCTAGGCTTCTTTCCGCCAACTTCTGATCAATGGCTCCCCATCCAATACTGCTGTAGTTACCACTCAGTGAGATTCGACCAAAGTCTGCCAGTTGCAAATCCAGCCTGGCCAGGGCGGCGGCACCTCCCTCCTCATTAAGGCCGTTTAGACGGAGTTCGTTTACCCAGACCTCCAGACACTTGTCGAGACCATCATCAGTCTTGTTGCGGACACCGATCATGACTCCCTTGACAATCCCCAGGTTGGGGTTACCGATAATACGAACAGTATTTCTGGGCTTGGCCGGATCAGGTTTTTGATAAGGCACATTAAATGAGGCACCCGAGTTGTTTCTCTCTATTTTCAAATCCTTGAATAACTGCAGAGCAAAGTCTACCTCATTTGCCGGATCCCACACGATATTTTCCAGGTTACTCATAAGGGAGTCACTGGAAATGTCCCTGTCTGACATTTTCAAAGGCACCTCATACTCATAGTAGTTGCGGGTATAGTCGCTACCCATCCGGATAAATAGACTGGTTTCCCCCTCTTCAATAGGGGTATTCACATCTTCCGCATGCACGAACATTTTGAGACGTTCATAGTTTCTAAAGTCCTCATTGAGGTTCTTGTACATGGCAGCGGCATTTCCGTCTTCGAGCTTGCATATGTTAAGCGCAAGAGACTGTTCATTTCGCAGAACTTGCTGGTAGGTACCAACCGAGCGTTCTCGCTGGATGCCGGGAGGTACGACATAAGGGAATGGAAATTTCTGACTGTTTTCTTCAATGTTTACCGAGCTCACATCAAACTCGAGATTTGATGCTGTGTTATTGGGCTCTGAAATCCCGGACTCTTTCAGGTCACGGGTGAATTTCCGCCATTGGTTGCGTACCAAGTCAAATTTGGCAAAACGCAATGTGACCGGTTCGTCAAATCCGGTCATGTACATTCTGATGAAGCGAATAGACCTGAACCCCTGAATACTCCCTACGGTTTCCGAAAAGAGCCCAACCGGAATCTGAAAGCGGTACCAGACCTGACCATTGGTGCCCTGGGCTCTGATGGAGTCAGTTATAAAAGGATTTAACTCCAGTCCTCCCTCTCCGTCGTAGGCGATTGGTACCTCATACTGGTAATACGCCTCGGATTCATTCATGGTGTTATCCTGATTAAGGTCTTCCTTGTCAGGATAATTCGTACTGGATTCCAGCGTGTTGCCCGTAGATGCCTTGGAGTTTGCCTGGGTGTTATTAAACTGCGAATACCTGGTGAAGATATCCGTGCCATCATCCCAGTCCCGGTAATGGCGGAAGTTATCATTAGCAGGGTCGTTGCTGATTCTTTCCCTGGCTTCAGCATTCAGAGTCGAAATGCTTTGCAAGTAGTCATCGAAGAAATCTCGTTCTCCGGCATCATCCAAACCATCATATCCAATATCCTGTTCAGTGCGTTCAGTTTGATCGATACTAAAGGATTGGACAATGTCTGGTACCACAGGTATATGTCCCCATGCCGTGGTATCCACAGGGGCAGCACCAAGGCTGGTTGGCAGGCCGTTTTCATAGGACATTCGACCATCTTTGAGAATGTCTTCTGAAATGTTGCCCAGATTTAGAAACAGCTTACCATCGTCCTGTAACCGGGTTCCATCTCCTTTTTCAGCATATGGATTCATCACCCAAAACTCGATGTATTCGATGTTTGAGGCTTGAAAATCCGTATTACGAAGATCTCTCATGATCCCTCCCCACCTTGTTTCAGGCTGCTGGAGTTTACCTTCCACATCAAGTCCGGCACTGTAATCTGTACCATTTGGTGGGTCAAAGTTGTACGGCCCTCGCTCGGTAGGGTCATAGTGTACATCGAATGTCTGAATATTGTTGTTTATCCCAAACTGTGGCGAGCGGTTGGGAAAGATATCCTGTTGGTTGACGATGGAGGTAAAGGGATCGTTGTTGCCCGACGAGCCACGAATATTGGTTTCAATACGATACCAGTTTATCAGCGCTCTGTTTACACCACTGAGAACGCTGTTGGAGACTGCTGATTCCGGAAAAAGAGGATTGTTGTTTTCATTGTCGTTCTGTGGAACACTGGCCATGACCCACTCTGTAGTAGGGGTCCGCAAGTCAATCCCGATAGAACTTCCCTCGAAATCATCAATATAGATCGAACCGCTTTTTTCATTGTCTTCGTTAATCGCTTTGGAGTGCCCGGGTCGGATGACGGCACCCTCTGCAGCAAAGTTGATGTTACTGGGCTCTTTCGTGCTAATCAGGGGTATACCATCGACGAGGCGTGTGAGCCAGGGTGCTTCTTTATTGTAGTTGAGATCCAGACCGATGATCCGGTTATTTATCGGGTCATCTCCAACATTGACTTTTTGGGTGAATGGACGCTCAAACAGATGCATGTATGTAAAACCCAGATTGAGATTCTTGTTCATCTCATAGTCAGCCCGGAGCCCCAGCATGGTTTTTCGGTTGAAACTGAAGAGTGCATTGTCTTCAAACGATATGTTGATGGGTATACTACCATTAATGTAAGCTTCATTGATGATTCTCACCTTTCCCAGGTTATAATCAACATCGTAGTCTACTCCTTCTACCAGGATCTGGCCTCCTGCACTGACTTTAACCGATCCACGAGGTACATTAAAGGCCCCTAAAGAATACTCGTTACTCGAACTGGATTTAAACCGGGTCTTGATAGTAAACCGATTCAGGTCAGGGTATTCCTGGGCTATGTAGATGGTACTGTCATATAATTGCTGGAATACATATGGTGCTGCCTCTGACGGGGAGCTAAACTGCCGTGCAAGTGAAGATCCGAATGGTTCCAGTACGGGGAACATGACTTTACCGGTATTGGGAAAGATGGTAATTCCGGGTACAAAGTCAAAAGATCCATCCGGTTGTGGATCACCCAGTGGATTGAGGTTGTCAAGATTGAAAAGGTTAAGCAGGGGTTGACTGGCCAATTCACCGTCAGGCAAAAATCGCTTGAGGCCCTTTCCCGGATCTTCGTAGAAAATATCCAGATAAAAATCCTCCCTGCTTACCTGGAATGCGCCGATGGAATATACGTTCTTCATCATCAGATCCCAGGCCGGTACATCAGTCCGTTGGGTGGTACTCTTGAGGAGTTTGACCAATAACACGGATT
>JAUILF010000283.1 GCA_030433135.1 Bacteroidia bacterium
CTGACTGAGAAACTGGCCCTGGGCTTTGGGTCTTGGACATTGGGTTGGTGCTATGGTATTGTGGTATTGTGGTATTGCTTCGCCCACCTATCTGATAGTCTGCTCTAAAATCTTCGTGTGTATCCTGCAATCGTAAAATCGTGTTCAAGAAAGGGAAACATCTCAACCTCTCAACCGCGTAGAGCCTTCGTGCGTCAGCCATTAAACCTTAAACTGCCTTGGGCTTTGGGTTCTGGGTCTTGGGCTTTGGGTCTTGTGCCCCCTCATGAAATAGCTTGACAGTCTGCGCGCACCCCAGGTCCCCGTCAATTCTGCCGGGCAAACCTGAAGCGGTGTCCACCCAATTATTGCTCTAAAATCTTCGTGTGTATCCTGCAATCTTAAAATCGTGTTCAAGAAAGGGGGCAACATCTCAACATCTCAACATCTCAACCGCGTAGAGCCTTCGTGCGCCAGCCATTAAACCTTAAACTGCCCTGGGTATTGGGTATTGGGTATTGGGCGTTGGGTATTGGGCGTTGGGTATTGGGCGTTGGGTATTGGCACCTATCTGATAGTCTGCTCCAAAATCTTCGTGTGTATCCTGCAATCGTAAAATCGTGTTCAAGAATGGGAGAACATCTCAACCTCTCAACCGCGGCGAGCACGGCGCATCAGCCCTTAAACCTTAAACCGCGTTGAGCTACCGCGGGCCAGCCATTCAACCGCGTCGAGCTACCGCGGGCAGAAAAAAGCTACTCTACCTCAACCCGTATATTCCAGTTGATATCGACCGATTGGTCAGAAAATTCATAGAAACTGGTCCATCCCGGATTATTATCTCCAAAAATACCGTAGACATCCCCGTTGGGAACTCTGGGGCCCGGATCGCATCCAATAACACGAAGGTTTTCATCGCCGGCATTTATCTCAAAGGCTACCCAAATACCATTTTGCGGCAAAACCATTGATCCACCTACCACATGTCTGTTCCATGCTCCTTCGTCCAGTCGATCCATATTCAGGTCATATTCCAATAAAACATCGCCGGGTTCGTCCTCCTCCGCATCATTCCAGCCAAAAACAATAATCCGCATAAATATGGGCCGCTGATCCATGTAAAAATCGATCGCCGCGAGGTTCTTTCCCTCATGCCCCTGGTTCATAATATCATCACCGGAAAAGCGTACCGCCGAATAAGAAATTCCCTGCGCAATGACGGGTGCCGACAGGTTATCACCATCATGATGTAAAGTATCCTCCCCGGGTATAAAAGGGTCTTCGTCTTTCTCACAAGCAAGAAAAACCAGGGTCAAAAGAGCAAACAGGTAAATTCTCATAATATCGTTTTAGTACCTATCTTTTAAAATACGCCTTTTAGCCCTTAAGGTCTTCCTATGTACTGGTTAATTGTTTCTTAAATGCCCCTTCCAAATAGGGTTCTGTATCGCCAGATCCATAACTGCGACAGGAAAGATATGATAGCCACTGAAAATAAGACAGCAGTTGAAATAACGCTTAAATTCCACAGGACAATCACCATGACCAATATGAAGGTAAATCGAGCCATTTCGAGTACCAGGGCCCACATTCTCCCCTCAAAGAGTCCTCCGATATTCATCACGGAAATGACGATCAACGTGGCAATACCCCAAAGCTGCCAGGTAGTGAAAAGATCCGTATTAAACAGAAATCCCGTGGTTCCGGCCAACACAACCAGATACTGAAAGAGAATATAATAGTTCAAACCCAGTGGGATCTCGGTATCATATATTGCTGCTTTGCCGGGAATGATTTCTTGCGGTGCGCGATATCCGCCCAGGTGATCGGGCAACCAACCCGGCTTTTCAAATAACAACCTGAACCGGTCCCCCCAGCTCATGGGCCTGCGTAGATCTGACCACATATCAGCATACCAATCCAGGTTGGCCCAGACAGGATTCCAACTGGCTAGTGGTTTGGTAACTCCATAGACAACCTCTTCTTCCTCTTCCTGAAAGGTGCCAAACATCCGGTCCCAAATAATCAAAGTCCCCCCATGATTCTTGTCAATATATTTGGGATTGCGACCGTGATGTACCCGGTGATGTGATGGTGTATTAAATACAAACTCGATCCATGGATGCATCTTTCCTATGACCCGGGTATGTATCCAAAACTGATATAATGTCTGAAAGGCACTGATGGTCACAAAACCTACCGGATTAAAACCCAGGATAGCCAGCGGCAGATAAAAAATCATCGAAATAAAACCCTGGAGACTGGATTGTCGCAAAGCAACTGACAAATTGTACTCCTCACTTTGATGATGGACAATATGTGTTCCCCAAAAAAGACTTACTTCATGCGCCATCCGGTGAAACCAGTAATAAAAAAAGTCAATACCGATAAAGAGCACGATCCAGGTTAGGATATTATCCTCTATTTCAAAGAGGCGCCAATGGTCATACAAATACAAATAGGCAATGATCAGGGCAGTCTTGGCCAAAACACCGGTGATCTGCTGGGTAATCCCGCAACTAATATTAGAAATAGCATCATTGAAACGGTACAAGCGCGTGCCCTGCAGGCGGGAAATCAGCAATTCTAGACCTATCAGGATAAAAAATACCGGGATAGCCAGGACGATATAATCCATCTTCTAATTTAACCGGGAATATTCATTAGAATTCCTATTACGAGCCAAATATACTGCAAATACGGGCACAAGTAAATCCATCCCTGGTACCGGGACATCCTGAGCCTGAACCGTGGATACAAGGTGTCAAAAACAATATCAATTAGTCAGTGGTGGCTAGCAGTAGTACAAAGCCGCCCCCACTGACCTTTGATGGTACAAGGCTCCAGCGGAGCCAAACCTTTGTAGCAAAAAATGAAGAGCAGAATAAAGCCCCAGCGGGGTGACACAAACGCCGAGGTTCTTCCTCCAATGCGGGGAAAGGAAATATATTCCAGGAAATGAAAATCATGAACGTTGATGTTTAAGATGTCGCAACGATGGTGCTAGCTTTCAAAGAATCCGCCACAAAAAAAGTTGCCGACCCCATAGGCCATTGGTGGTACAAGGCTCCAGCGGAGCCAAACCTTTGTAGCAAAAAATGAAAAGCAGAATAAAGCCCCAGCGGGGTGACACAGAGATCAGTATTATTATCAACGTGGCTGTCAACAAAATTCAATTCAGGGCTGAACCAACTGCTCCCGTTTACGGTACCACCACAACTAAAAAGGACCGCTTCCTGGCAGAAGCGGCCCCAAAGAACAATAAACCTAACTCAAGAAAAAGACGAAAAATTCTTAATTGGATAGCACCGGCTATCCCTGGTCAATCAATCAACATTGTCATGTAAATAGGGGTTATCTTTCCTTATCTGAGGTTCATCATCTCCTGTAATCGTCCATCTGGACACTTTGACTTCAGAAGAATGGGGAATATCATCCAGTTCTACGCGTCGACGCAAGTACGCAGGCTCGTTTTCCAGATCGATCACCGCCTGAGGGTTATTCAACCTCTTGTTTTTCTGTCGCAGTTCTTCCTTTTGTTGCGTGTCCAGTTTCGACCGGTCCTGATCGGCATTTCCTTTTCTGGAGGAGTTAAAATACGGGTCACCATGGGACGATGCCTGTGGTGCATATTTGTGTGAATCAGCCTCAACATCAAATTCGAAGCGGTTAGGACGGTCACCACTCTTGAAGCCGGTATCGTATACTCCACGGTCTTTTGGCCGGTCATCTCCTTCAAGTGAGACCACAATCTTTTCGGACTTTGGAGCCTCAACTACGACCTCCTTTTTCTTGTTGTCAAAACCGGTGGCAATTACAGTTACACATATCATATCGCCAAGGGATTCGTCAAAGCAATTTCCCCAGATCAGATCAGTATCCTCACCAGCCTCATCCTGTACAAACTCAGTGATTTCATAAATCTCATCCATGGTAACCTCCACGGCTCCCGAACTGATATTAAGAAGGATATGCTTGGCACCGCGAATGTCATTATCTTCCAGTAATGGTGAATTTAATGCCTCATCCACAGCCTTTCTGGCTCTGCCCTCACCTTCAGCTATCGACGTTCCCATAATGGAGACACCACTGTCGCGCATCACGGTGTTTACATCCTCAAAATCGACATTGACATATCCCGGAACCGTGATGATTTCGGCTATACCTTTGGCCGCGGTAGATAAAATATCATCAGCATTGGCAAAGGCTTTGGATATAGGCAGGTTACCATGAATTTCTCTCAATTTATCATTGGAAACAATGATCAACGAATCCACATTCTTTTTGAGTTCCTCAAGTCCGTGTGCCGCCTGATCTTTCCTGCGTTTACCCTCAAATTTGAAAGGCACGGTAACAATTGCTACAGTCAGGATGTCCATTTCCTTACTTGCCTTGGCTATAATGGGAGCTGCACCGGTTCCTGTACCACCACCCATTCCGGCAGTGATAAAAAGCATTTTCGTGTCTTCTTCAATAAATCTTCTGACGTCTTCAATAGATTCGATACAAGCTTGCTTACCCACCTGAGGTAGGGATCCGGCTCCCCTGCCCTCGGTCAAATGAGGTCCCAATTGAATCTTGGTAGGGACAGGACTCATTTCCATGCTTTGATTATCTGTATTACAGATTGCGAAATCTACTCCTATGATACCCTGCTTAAACATGTGCGATACCGCATTGCTACCACCGCCACCAACACCAATCACCTTGATGATAGACCTGTCTTCCTGAGGTATGTCAAATTGCATAGTGTAAAATTTAAATTATGAATTAGGTTATTGTTGTTTAATCCAGATCAGGATCAGGCTCTGCCTCAAACCAATCTTTTGTTTTTTGAAAAGCTTTCTCCCACCATCCCAATTGTCTGCCGGAGTCAGTTTCCATTTCCATCTGTTTTGCTTCTTGTCCGATTGCTGTGTTTTCTACCATTTCCTTTTCATTTTCATTAGGACCTTTGACCTCAATGGCTGATTCATAATCCCTGTGATCAAAAGCATTTTTTAATAGTCCGATAGAGGTAGCACATATGGGTGTTGCTATTTCCTCTGGATATCCGTGAGCCAACAAGTCAATAGGATACCCAACCCTGGTCGGAATACCGGTGTGATACTCAGCCAGAATATCTATATGCTTGAGCAGAGACCCTCCACCAGTGAGTACGATCCCTCCAATCAGTCTTTTCTCATATCCACTTCGCCTGACTTCCCACAGCACATAATCGAAGATTTCCTCCATCCGCGCTTGTATAATCAAGGCCAGGTTTTTTTCCGATATCTCCTTCGGTTCTCTTCCCTTTAATCCGGGAATGGTAATAATGCGATTATCATATACTTCATCGGCCAGCGCAGAACCAAATTTTATCTTCAGTTTTTCAGCCTGGTGAGGCATAATGGTACAACCCTCCTTAATATCCCTGGTGACCACATTTCCACCGAATGGAATCACTGCTGTATGTCTGATAATGCCATCATGGAAAATGGTAAGATCAGTTGTCCCGCCTCCGATATCTACCAGAGCAATTCCAGCCTGCTTCTCTTCCTCGCTTAAAATCGACTGTGAACTTGCGATGGGCTCCAGGGTGAGGTCAGCTACAGACAGTCCCACTTTTTCGATACATCGCAGTATATTATTGGAAGCTGTAATTTGCCCGGTAATGATGTGGAAATTGGCCTCCAAGCGAATTCCTGACATCCCGATAGGGTCCAGAATTCCCTGTTCGTTATCCACGGTAAATTCCTGTGGAATTACATGCAATATTTTGTCGCCGGGAGGGAGTACCAGCTTGTACATGTCCCTGATAAGCTTTTCGATATCATCCTGACTAATCTCGTCATGGGCATTATCCCGGGTAAGGATACCACGATGCTGCAGGCTCTTGATATGTTGCCCGGCAATACCAACATGAACAATCTTAACCTCGGCATCAAGTTGCTTTTCAACGGCAGAGATTGCTTCCTTAATGGCATTGACCGTCTTTTCTATATTAGAAATGACGCCACGTAGTACACCTTCAGATCGTACCTTGCCCATCCCCAATACTTCAATTTTGCCATATTCATTGAGTCGGCCGGCCAGTGCACAAACTTTTGTCGTGCCGATATCTACGGCAACGATTACTTCATTAGGATCAAATTCAAAAGGTCTCATTTCACCATGGTTTATTGTTCTTGATAATTAGGCATTCGTCTTTTTCTTAGTTACTACCTGCCTGTCAAACTTGACATTAATACTTTCCAGATCTCTCCATCCAGTAATTTTTAATCCTTGAGTTAAAAAAGATTTTATTTTTCTGAATTTATTTTCACAGTCCTCATCAGTTCCAAATATCACCTCAAAGCTTCCTACATTTCCCAACAGGGTGATCTCACCGTCTGACTGAATATTCAAACCATCAAGCCATGACTCGATAAAAGGATCTTTTCGCGAATGTTTGACTATACGGAATGCACTACCCAGACTGTTATCCAGCGTGTCCACTCCCTTTTGATAGTCCGTAACATGTCCACTGACAATAGGTACCCGTGCTGTAAAATGTGCAGACATTGGCAGCCTCACTCCCTCTGAATCGAGGTAATAATTATTTCCTTTCATATCCATCACCCTCAGTACCGGAATCCGCTGATCTATGTCTACATACAGCCTCTTTCTAGAATCTATATATGCCTCGGCATTCACAATAAATGCCTCACTCTCAAGTATTTCCTCCAGGTTTTCGAGATCGAGATTTTCTACCTTTACATCCCTCAAATCAATCTGATAAGTGTCTAAAATCTTTTCTTCAATTTCCTCAAGAGTGATCAAATCATTTCCATCAGATAAATGATGAAGGTTAAAGGACACCTTTTTGATCAGATCCCGATCTTGCTTTTTTAGGGCAGCAGACGTCATAATAAAGAGCAGGGATAGCAGCCCCATCCAGGCCATGATCCTGATTCCCTTTACTAATATTTTTGCCTTACCACTCATTTTTTTATTAATCGCATTATTTCATTTACAATATCTGCTGAAGCCCGGGGCTTCGCCAATTTTAAAGCTTCTGTTCCCAAATCCTTCAATTTCCCTTTGTCATGGATAATTTGTAATGCACTTTTCATCAGGCTATTTTCTGCCTCCGTATCTCTAATCATTATGGCTGCTTTTCTATTGACCAGAAACTCAGCATTTTTTGTCTGGTGATCCTCTGCCACATTGGGTGAAGGAACCAGTATCGCAGCTTTTCCTAAAAAACTCAACTCTGAAATAGTCAGAGCACCAGCTCTGCAAATCACCAGGTCAGCGGCGGTATAAGCCAAATCCATACGATCCACAAAAACCGTTGCGGCTACCTGTTTCAGACTTGCTGCTTTTCCATTCATATACCGGTCCGCATAAAATTTTCCTATCTGCCAGATTATCTGAACATCTGTCTGCTCGCCCAATAGTTCAGCCGCATTTTCAACTGATTTATTTAAAGTTCCGGCACCCAGGCTACCACCAAAAATGAAGATGGTAGCCCTATTTTCATCCAGGCCAAAGAAACGCCGGGCCTCTTCCTTACTGGCCTCTCCCAACAAATCGTCTCTCACCGGATTTCCGGTCAAAGAAATTTTTTCAGCCGGAAAAAATTTTTCCATACCATCATATGCTACACAAATCCGGTCCACCTTACGGGCGAGCCGCTTATTGGCCAATCCAGCATATGAATTTTGTTCCTGAATGAGTGTAGGCACTCCGGCATGAGTAGCAGCAGCCAATGTTGGCCAACTGGCATATCCTCCTACACCAACCACCACATCCGGCTTAAAATCTTTAATAACATTTCTAGCCTTGAGGTAACTGCGGATCACCTTCACAGGAAAAAGTACATTACTCCATGTCAAAGACCTTTGCAGACCGCTAATCGGCAGTCCTATTATATTGTATCCCGCTTCCGGGATTTTTTCCATCTCCATCTTCCCCTCAGCTCCAACAAATAAAATATCAATATCTGGATTTCGTCGTTTCAACTCATCCGCTATTGCTACCGCCGGAAAGATATGTCCACCGGTACCTCCTCCTGAAATGATTGCTCTTTTTATCATTTTTCTGAATGTTAGATGCTTTCCAGCACCATGTCGTCATCTTTCTTTTTCGATTTCTCCTGCTTATACGCAACCCCCTGAACAATTCCAAGTGCCAGACATGTCATAATTAATGCTGACCCCCCCATTGCTAATAGCGG
>JAUILF010000284.1 GCA_030433135.1 Bacteroidia bacterium
CTCAACCCGGAGTAATGTCGGATGACAAGGGAAGTACAAAGTTAAAGAGAACCCTGGGGCCCCTCATGTTGTGGGGACTGGGTGTTGGCTACGTAATCTCCGGCATGTACTTTGGTTGGAACCTGGGGTTGGAAAAAGGAGGTAGTCTGGGGTTGGCTGTTGCCACGCTGTTCATTATCGTTTTGTACCTGACCTTCACCTTCAGTTACACGGAGTTGGCATGTGCCATACCCAAGGCGGGAGGAGCTTTTGATTATGCACTACGTGCTCTCGGAAAAAACTGGGGCTTTTTGGCCGGGATGGCACAAAACATTGAATTCATATTTGCACCACCAGCCATAGCCTTCGCCATTGGTGCCTATCTCAACATCTTCTTTCCTTCTTTTAGCATCATTGGGATTGCTATGGTTGCCTATTTGCTCTTTACAGCGCTGAATATCTATGGTGTTGAAGCAGCAGCATCGTTTGAGCTGATCATTACTGCCATTGCCGTCATAGGATTACTCATTTTTGCCGGGGTTTCATTACCTGAGGTAGAGTGGAGCAATCTCACACAAAATGCTCTGCCTAATGGATGGACCGGGGCTTTTGCGGCCATTCCGTTTGCCATTTGGTTTTTCCTGGCTATTGAGGGGGTGGCCAATGTGGCTGAAGAAACCATAAACCCACAACGCAACGTGCTTATTGGATTTGGATCTGCCATAGTCACATTGGTGATCCTGTGCTTACTCACTTTTACCAGTTCGGTGGGGGTAGCCGGATGGGAAGCTGTTGTTTATGAGGAAGTAGGTGCTCCTGCTTCAGATTCTCCACTACCTCTGGCATTGTCTCATATCATAGGTACTGATCACCTGGTATATAAGGTCATAACCGTGATTGGTCTTTTCGGTCTGGTGGCATCATTCCATGGCATCATCCTTGCGGCAGGTCGGGCAACTTTTGAGTTTGGCAAGGTTGGATTTGTGCCATCTTTTCTGGGTAGGGTACACAAACGATTCAGAACACCAGCCAATGCCTTATGCATCAATACCATCATCGGTCTTCTGGCACTGTGGACCGGCAAAACTGCCGAGATTATCACTATTGCCTGCTTCGGTGCTCTTACCCTGTACATAGTATCGATGGTGTCACTACTCACATTGAGGAAAAAAGAACCGGAACTGGTCCGTCCTTTTAAGGTGCCAGGCTATCCTTTTAGTCCAATAATTGCTTTGATCATAGCCATTGTGGCCCTCATTTCCATATCCATTTACAACCCTGTCCTTTGTGGAATCTACATTGCCATCCTGGCCATCAATTTTGCCTGGTTCAAGTTTTTTCATGATCCGGAAGTGAGCGATACCCAGGTTATTTAACCCGGATCATACAATAGGCTTTCTATTCTGCTTTGGAAATCACAAAACCGTCCGGCTGTGATACCACTTCACTATTTATATTGTCCCGGAGGCATTAAACTCCTCTAAAAATCTAATACCTTAGGCACACATTTGAGGCATATGAAAGTAAAAGGTGTGCTCGATTCGAAGACCTTGAACAAACTGGTGGAAAAAGGGAAGATAAAAACTGTTATCGTTGCCTTTACCGACCATTATGGAAGACTGATGGGCAAGCGGTTTGATGCCGCCTTCTTTCTCGAATCGGGGGAAAAAGACGGTACACATGCATGCAATTATCTACTGACTACCGACATGGAAATGGAACCTGTCGAAGGTTATAGCATGGCCAACTGGAACCAGGGGTATGGGGATTTTCACCTGGTACCGGATATGAAGACATTACGCAAAGCCAGTTGGCTTTCAAAAACGGCCCTGGTCATGTGTGATGTGGTTGATGATAAAAACCATGTCCTTCAACCCGAAGCACCGCGATCCATACTGACCAACATCCTTGATCATTGCCAGGAGCTGGGCTTTGAATCTTTCGCTGCCTCTGAATTGGAGTATTACCTTTTTAATCAGGATTATCGTTCTGCCCATGTACAACAGTACAACGATCTCGATCCTACAGGTTACTACCTGGAGGATTACCATATTTTACAAGGTGCCCGAACCGAATTTTTTCACGGACCTGCACGCAAACATTTAACCAAATCGGGTATTCCTGTCGAAAATAGTAAAGGAGAATGGGGACTGGGTCAACATGAATTGAACATCAGGTACGCCGAGACCCTGGAAATGGCCGATCGACATATGATCTTTAAGCAATGTCTAAAGGAGTTGGCAGATCAAATGGGGATTTCCATCACGTTTATGGCTAAATTTTCAGAAAAGGGAGCCGGATCCAGCTGTCATATACACCTGAGTTTGTGGAAGGATGGAAAAAATGCATTTGTAGGTGATCAAAAGTTAGGTCCAATAGATTGTAGTGATTATTTCCGATGGTTTCTGGGTGGATGGATCAGGTATGCTCCGGAAGTAATGCCCTTTTATGCACCAACAATTAATTCATATAAGAGGTATGTAGATGCATCCTGGGCCCCTACCCGTTTGGCGTGGAGCTATGACAATCGTACTGCAGGGTTTCGCGTGGTTGGTTCCGGGCAAAGTCTGCGGATTGAATGCAGGATACCAGGAGCAGATTGCAATCCCTATCTTGCCTTTGCCGCAGCCATGGCCTCAGGCCTGCAGGGGATCAAAGAGAAGGAAGAACCGCCGGAAATATTTACTGGAGATATCTATGAAGCCAGACATCTACCGCATGTGCCCAAAACACTGAAGGAAGCCCTGGCCAATTTTCAACAGAGTGAGTTTGCTCGAACTGCATTTGGGAAGGATGTCGTAGAGCATTATGCCCATTTTTATCAAAAGGAAATTGATGCTTACGAAAGCAGCGTTACGGATTGGGAGCGTATGCGCTACTTCGAAAGAATATAGTTGCACCATATGAGATTACATGAAAAAGTTGCCCTGATAACCGGTGCCGGAAATGGCATTGGCAAAGCATCCGCGATTTTATTTGCCAGTGAAGGTGCCGATGTGGCAGTGGTAGACCTTGATCAGGAGGCCGCCTTGTCCACGGTCGAAATGATCCGGAAAGAAGGAGGAAAAGCCCTGGCCATCAGAGCTGATGTTTCCAACGCCATTGATTGCCAGCGTATGATTGAAGAAACGGTTACCCGTTTTGCAAGGCTTGATATCTTGTTTAACAATGCCGGAATCATGCATCATGAAGATGGAGGAGCTATGGATACCAGCGAGTCCATTTTTGACCTGACTATGAATGTGAATGTCAAGAGCATCTTCCTCGGATGTAAGTACGGAATTCCTGTAATGCGACGTACCGGCGGTGGGTCCATCATTAATACTGCATCCTTTGTATCACGTATGGGCGCGGCTACACCTCAACTTGCCTATACTGCTTCTAAGGGAGCCGTACTGGCCATGACTCGTGAACTGGCAACCATTCATGCCCGTGAAAACATTCGGGTAAATGCCTTATGTCCAGGACCCCTAAAAACAGATTTGCTCATGAATTTCCTGAATACGGAAGCCAAAAAGCAACGGCGGTTGGTACATATCCCCATGGGCAGATTCGGTGAAGCAAAAGAAATGGCTTATGCCGCCTTATACCTGGCATCTGATGAATCTTCCTACACCACCGGCACCGAGTTTCTGGTTGACGGTGGTATTACCTCAGCCTATGTGACTCCCGAGTAAACGCATGTCTATGATGGCTCAAAAATAGTGACCTGGTCGTTGCACTTACCGTGACCTGGCCTTATCTTTCCAACTATGAAAAACTTTGAAGTAATCAGCCCCATTGATGGTTCAACCTATCTGCAACGTGATTTTGCCGATGCAAAACAGATAGAAAAAGCACTGAAACAAGCTGTTTCCGCACAAGCTTCATGGAAAAATCTTCCACTCGAAAAGAGAATTAAACTATGTCGGGCCGCAGTCTCGTATTTGGTAGATCGTGCGGATACCCTGGGAGAAGAAATTACCCATCAAATGGGTCGTCCCATCCGGTACACACCGGGGGAAATAACCGGGTCTTTCCAGGAGAGGGCCTTATATATGATCGATACCGCTGAAAAAGCGTTATCGGACAAACACATTGAGGACAGTGATGACTTTCTACGTCTCATTACTCACGACCCTGTGGGAACTGTCCTGGTATTGTCACCTTGGAACTATCCATATCTTACATCGGTCAATGCGGTCATTCCGGCTCTGTTGGCAGGTAACACCGTGCTGATGAAACATGCCCTGCAAACACCGCTGACGGCAGAACGGTATGCAGAGGCATTCCAGGAAGCGGGTATCCCTGATGGAGTTTTTCAATATATTCATGCCGACCATCTGCAGATTGCCGGAGTTATCCAGGATCAACGCATTAATGCTGTATCCTTTACCGGTTCGGTGAAAGGAGGAACATCTATCCAGGAGGCCGCAGCAAAGCGATTTATTAACATCGGGTTGGAATTGGGTGGTAAGGATCCAGCTTATGTTCGACCAGATGCCTTTTTTGAATCAACGGTAGCCAACCTGGTAGACGGTGCATTTTTCAATTCGGGACAGTCCTGCTGCGGAATTGAGAGGATCTACGTGCATACCGACATTTACAGTTCATTCGTGGATGCTTTCACGGGATTGACCCGTGAGTATATACTGGGAAATCCATTGGATCCATCTACCACCTTGGGGCCTATGGTGAGTGTGCGAGCAGCTGAACGAACACTTGAACAGATAGACCATGCCATTCGTGCCGGTGCTATGGGGTGTATTGATCCGGACACTTTTTCTTCTCATGATCCATCATCTGCCTATGTTGCTCCACAAGTACTGATCAACGTAGATCACTCTATGGAAATCATGACGGAAGAGACTTTTGCACCAGTGGTGGGGATCATGCCTGTGCGCCATGATGAGGAGGCTATTGACCTGATGAATGACAGTAAATATGGTTTGACAGCCTCTGTTTGGACTTCGGATCTGAATAAGGGGCAAAGTCTGGCCAAACTGGTTAATACCGGTACCGTCTTCTGTAACCGGTGTGACTATCTTGATCCGGCTCTTGCATGGACGGGTGTTGGTCATTCAGGGCGTGGATACACCCTTTCCGAAATGGGATTCGCGGCATTTACCAGACCCAAATCATATCACCTGAGGAAAAAAATATGAAGGTTGGATTAATCCTGTGTGATGAGGTATCTCCCGAACTGCAAGGGGAACATGGAACTTACCGTGACATGTTTTCCACTATGCTTTCACCCCTGGAAATTCTGCCTTTCCGGGCTTATCAAAATGAACTTCCTACAGACTTTGTCTGCGATGCCTATGTTTTGACCGGATCGAGATATTCCGTTTATGACGACATGGATTGGATCCGCAACCTGAACAACTTTGTGCAGGAACTCCAAAACATGAAGAAGCCGGTTGTGGGCGTCTGTTTCGGGCATCAGATGCTGGCTGAGGCACTGGGAGGTAAAGTGGAGAAATCTTCGAAAGGATGGTGTGTGGGACCTCATACGTTCAACATTGAATTGCCACAAGACTGGATGGTGCCTGTTAAAAATGAAGTCTCCCTGCTCATGATGTGCCAGGACCAGGTAAAGACTCTTCCACCCGGATCACAAATCATTGCCAGCACCCATGAATGTCCGATAGGTATGTTTTTGATAGATGATCATATGTTGGGAATTCAGGCACATCCGGAGTTCAGCAATGCGTATTGTCAAACCCTGATCGAAAGAAGGATGGATCGCATCGGTCAGGGAAAATCGGCTGCCGCTCTCTCCAAACTGAACCAGGACCCTGACCGTGATATTATAGCTAAGTGGATCATGCAGTTTATCACCGATAGATGCCTCCAGGTCTAACATCGATATCAGCATTCACACTCACACTCACACCCACATCCACACCCACATCCACACCGTATTCATCAGTATTTGTTAAATTCAGGTCTAATCAATTGAGACTTATGGCCGTAAATCCGGAATATCTCAGTTTTATTGAAGACCAACTTTCCGTTTTCGGAGCATTCGACACCAAGCGTATGTTTGGAGGTATAGGATTTTTTCGCGATGGTAAAATGTTTGGAATGATCGGTAACGGAGTCTTTCGTCTAAAAGCAGATGACAGCAACAAAGAGGACTACGAATCACTTGGTATTGGTCGATTTATGGCCGGTCCGGGCAAAAAGGGCCTTCCCTACTATGAAGTGCCTCTTTCTGTGTTAGAGGACAAAGAAAAACTGCGGGAATGGGCTGAGAAGTCTGTGGCCATCAATAGAAAATGACAACCCCTGTAATTATGGTGAATAAGGTAGACAAGTACATTGAAAAACACGCTCAATGGAAAAAGGAGCTTGAGTTGCTCAGATCCTTTCTGGACGAGACAGAACTCGAAGAAGACTACAAATGGTCTCTCCCCGTCTATACACTCAACGGAAAAAACATCGTGGGCATTGGAGCTACTAAATCATATATCGGACTTTGGTTTTTCCAGGGTGCGCTTCTCACCGATCCGGACAAGGTTTTGGTCAATGCCCAAAAGGACAAAACCCAGGCCATGAGGCAATGGCGAATGAAATCTGTGACACCAAAGGATAAAAAAAGAATACTACCCTATATCGCTGAAGCCATTCAGAATCAAAGAGAAGGACGCGAAATCAAACCGCAGCGTAATAAGCCTCTGATTGTCCCTGACATCCTGGAGGAAGCACTGGTGGATAATGGCCTAAAAGAAGCATTTGATCAACTGGGCCTTGGAAAAAGAAGGGAATTTGCCGAGCATATTGCCAGTGCAAAAAAAGAAGAGACCCGCCAGCGTCGACTTGATAAAATACTGCCGATGATCAGGAATGGTGTGGGACTTAATGACAAGTATGTCAAGTAAGGTTCCCTGTTTGATTTTATTCAACTGTTCGAACCAGTAACGCTTTCCTTGTTTTGTGATCACAAATTTTGAGTAATTCCATCTCACTCAGTAAATCAGTATTGATGAGGAGAAAAGCTTTTTACTATTTTTCGGCATGAAAAAGCTGATTCCAAATATGAAATACACAATGCTAACAGTGATCCTGGGGCTGGTGATTCAACTAGTTGCCCAGGACGTCATGCTACCTGCCGACTCCATGATAGTTACCAATCACGAAGTGACCATCAAGGGCACTACTGTTCCCTATTCTGCTACGGTAGGTACTTTACCGGTAAGAAATGAAGATGGGAAAAATATTGCCTCCCTGTTTTACACCTACTACCAGCGAACGGATGTGGAAAGCCAGGTTGAGAGACCCCTGGTCATTTCCTTTAATGGTGGTCCGGGATCTGCCTCGGTATGGATGCATATTGCCTATACCGGACCAAGGATTCTCGAAATTGATGATGAGGGCTACCCCATTCAACCATATGGAATCAAGGACAACCCCTATTCTATTCTCGATGTAGCCGATATCGTCTACGTTAATCCTGTAAATACAGGTTACTCACGTGTACTGGATAAAGAGACCAAAAAAGAAACCTTTTTTGGCGTGAATGCAGATATCGAATACCTGGCAGAGTGGATCAATCTTTTTGTCACCCGAAACAAGCGATGGCGCTCACCCAAATACCTCATAGGAGAAAGTTATGGCACTACTCGTGTTTCAGGGCTCGCACTGGAATTGCAAAACAGTCAATGGATGTACCTCAATGGTGTTATCCTTGTCTCACCTACCGGTCTGGGCATTGACCGGGACGGGCCTGTCGAGGCTGCCAACCGTCTGCCTTACTTTGCAGCAGCTGCCTGGTTTCAGGAAGCGTTGTCAGATGAACTCATGAGTAAAGACCTGGAGGAGGAGTTGCTACCGGAAGTGGAACAATTCACGATCGACCATCTACTGCCGGCCATGGCCAAGGGAGGTTTTCTGGATGAAGAAACCAAGATGGAAATGGCTGAAAAAATGGCTTATTATTCAGGACTTTCTGCAAAAACCATTTTGCAGCATAATCTGGATGTACCTACTTCCTTCTTTTGGAAGGACCTGCTTCGTGAAAAAGGAGGGTACACTGTAGGTAGATTGGATTCCCGGTATTTGGGGTTGGATGAAAAAGAAGCCGGAGACAGACCTGACTATAATTCGGAGCTGACCACCTGGTTGCACGCATTTACTCCAGCCATCAACTATTACCTGCGGGAAGAATTAAAATTTGAGACGGATCTCAAATACAACATGTTTGGACCGGTCCGC
>JAUILF010000285.1 GCA_030433135.1 Bacteroidia bacterium
CTAAGAGAATTGAAATGGGAAACTATGTAAGAGATAAGAATGTTACGGATGAGAGAGAGATAGAGGAGATGCCCGAGGAGTGCTATCTGATGTTGAAGGATTTCTTTCTGGATCCGAATAAGAAACTGGAGGAGTTATTAGACAGGTCACTGCAACAAATATGGGGTTGAGAGGCTTTTTATTGGTTTCATGTTGGTTGATATTAATGCCTTTTTCAATAGGGCAGGATAGACGAGATCAGGCAAGAATTTCAGCCGAAAGGGACGTCCGGAATTTGCTTGCGGCAGGTTTTGCCAAAGCCAGTAGACGTAGTTATCAGGTTGACCTTGATTATCAGATTGATGAGATGTTGAAGGATTCGGTTCGAGTACAAACCATCTCCAACAATGTAGTGAGAGTTACTACGGGTTCTGGTACCCGATCTGATGTGGGCCTGTACACATTTCTTGACATATTGGGATACAGGTTTTATGGGCCAGAAGACCATTGGACCTTCATTCCGGCCCTTGCGTTTCCTTTACCGAAATTTGATACTATAGTAGTTTGCCGGTTTCCCTACCAGAGGCTTGCCCCAAGCTTTGGAGTTAGAAACGCCAGAATTCGATCCCTGGATACAACGGAGATCTTGTGGAACCGGTGGCAAAAACGACTCCGTTTCAGTAATACCTTGAATATACCTTCTGGTCACTATGGGAGTAATTTTAACAAGAAATATAAGTCGAAAATTGTAGCAAATCCCGAATGGAGGGGAGAATGGAAGGGATCAAGGCAGGACTGGTCTGCAAATTTGAAACTATGCTATTCTCATCCGGAGGTGATACGTCTATATATTGAAGACGCCAAAAGGAGGTTGACAAATCTGATGGAGAAGAATCCACCTCCTTATGTAATTTCCATGGAGCCTCCTGATGGGGGCAATCACTGCGCTTGTGAGAAATGTCAGGAATCCGGTTCGGTCAGTGATCGTGTTTACGGTCTTGCAGTGCAGGTCGTTGAAGCCTTGAGTGTAATGAGTGAACAGGTATATGTGTCTCTGTATGGCTATAATGAACATGCTTCTCCACCGAGTTTTATGTTGCCTGAGAATATTATTGTTGGGATTGCCCCGTTTGCCTTTCAAAGCGTAGGCAGTCCGGAAGTAATGATGAGCCAGTGGGAAAAGTCTGGAGCTAGACTATTCCTGAGAGACTATCTGGCAATACCAGTTTGGGTGATGGATCAGTGTTCATACCAGCCTGATTCTAAGACACTTCGTAGGATTGATCATCTTAAAGAAGCCCAATATCTTGGATTTCACATTGAAACGACTGTGTCTTCCATGGCAACAGGATTGGATTTTTACCTGATATCACAGGCCTCGTGGAGCCAGGCAGATGCGATGCAGGAGTTTCGTTTATTCCTTGATAACATGTTTCCTGGCTTTCAGAATGACCTGGCTTTGATATATCAAAATCTTCAGGGAATTGATCTATCGTCTTTGCCTGATGCTCACAATCGGATAAAAAATCTTTTGATTTCCACCAGAGAAGACGGAGAGGACGGTCTTGCGCAGAGGCTTGATGATTTACGATTTTATATTGAGTATCTCTATTTGTATAAGATATACCAGCAGAACAATACTGCAGAGGATCTGGAAAAAATCCTGGATGTCATCATGTCTGAACCGGCAGCCAGATTGCTACATCCGTGGGGATTGTATCGGGTTCTGCAAAGAAAAGAAGATTCGATCAGAAGTTTCTCACGTTCCGAGTATCATTCCATCGAGCGAATTCGGACTGCAGGTGATCAGGTCCCGATGCGGGCCAGAGCCACAAATAGTTCCTATCGGGCTCTAAACCCCGATTTTATTGCTCCTCTGGATGAATTTCCGGTTATCCCGGTAAGAAATATGACCGGAATACTTTATGTCGGGAATTCTGGGGAAGGTCTTGTGAAGTTCAGGACAAAGCTAAAGGCATCGAACTCATCCGCTAGTGGAGTAATCATAATACGGGATCTTGAGGATAACCATATTGAGGACCTCCCTATGACTCCTGACAACGAGTGGAGGTTGTTATCGACAGCATTACCACGAAACCAATTTTACAGAGTTACGTTTAGAACCCGTGGATCCGAATTACAATTGCAGGGTCCTGATCGTCCCTTTGCCTTTGATAAGAAACTTCCTAATAGATTTATCTACAAGAAGGTGCCATTTTTCATTTTTGTTCCTGGGAATGTGGATTCAGTATTAGCTAGCATTCCCGCAAAATCTAAAGAGGTAGAAGTTTTGTCAGATTCCAGTCGGATCCTGAGTGACAATAGAACTGAAGCGTACACTATCGAAGTCCCTGTTCCTGAGAATCGAAAGCTGGAGTTTCGCATGCTACGGGAAGGGTTGGAAGTTCTGAATTTTCAGCATTTGCTTTCCCTTCATTCAAAAGCGCTAATAACTACAAATTGACTGATTTAGTACAACTTTGGTCTATTAGAATTGAATACTTGAAACCTTGAAACCTTGAAGGTTTTGCATGTAATAACTGGTTTGGGACTAGGGGGTGCTGAAAAGTTAGTTCTGGATCTTTCGAAAGAGAGCAAACGGGATGATTTAGCTGGATTTGTTGTTGCGAGTCTCACCGAAGAATTGACAAGGTTGAGCTCCTTTCAGAATGAAGATATACATGTATTTCGTTTGAAAATGAGTCATTCACTTGCATCTGTTTTTCGGGCCATAAACATGTTGAAAGAGATTGTGAGATCTCAGGAGGTCAAAGTGATTCATGCACACATGTACCATGCTGGAGTGATTTCAACTCTCTACAAGCTATTTTATGGTTTGAAAATGCCACTCGTCTTTACTGTTCATAATACCAATATTAAAGGAAGATCAAGAGAACTAATATTACGGCTGGGAAGAAACTTAAGAAACGCCGATGTGATCTTTTCAAAAGAGCAGCAACAGTTTTATCACTGTCATAATTTGAAGGTTATACCGAATGGTTTGGATTTCGATCAGATTAGAAGTGATGGCTCAGAGCGCAAAAAATATGATGTTTTCACATTTGTAAATGTCGGTAATATTGAGCAGCAAAAGAACCAAATTCAACTGTTAGATGCTGCAAAAAGTCTGAAACTAACTCGCCAGGATTTTCAAATATTATTTATTGGAGAAGGAAGTTTGAAGAATTCTCTTCAGTATCAAATAGAGAAGCAAAATCTTTCGGGACATGTGAAACTACTTGGCGCACGAGATGATGTGCCTGAGATCTTGTCCCGTTCTCACTGTTTTGTGCTTTCTTCTCTTTGGGAGGGAATGCCGATTTCTGTGTTAGAAGCCGCAGCGGTAGGTTTACCAGTCATTTCAACAGCAGTTGGCAAATTGCAGGAGTTATTAGCAAATGAAAGAGGTAGGCTAGTTGATGTAACACAGATAGCAGCCGCGATGCTAGCCATAATGATGGATTGCGAAGCAGGCAAAATGCATGGTAGTAAATTACAAAAATATGTGCTGCAAAACTTTTCAATCAAACTGTGTTATCAGCGACATCTTGAACTTTATGATTCTCTCGCACAAGACTAATACAAAGCAGACTGTACATTAATGGATGTTGTTGCAAGGTTGGCAATCAATTTGATGGCAATTGCCTGTTTCCTACTTATTGTATGGTATGTTAGGAGATGTCACCGTAGTGCTAATACTGGTTTCCTCATTTTTGCCTGGTTCTACCGGTTACCCTATTTATTCATTTACTATTATTTTATACCTGGTGATTGGCAGATTTACTATAATGAAGCCGTTAGAGCCGATTCATTGGAATCCATTTTTGGATTTGGCGTTGATGGTGTGGTAACCTTAGCTTACCCTTTGTCGCAATTGGGATGTTCAATCCTTGACATATTCTTTGTGTTTTCAACTTTCGGATATTTTGGTTTTGTACTTTTCTATCTTATTGGACATAAGTTGACCCAAGGCACAGATAAGGTATTAATTGGGCGATTCAATATTTTTCCCTGGATACTATTGTATCCGAGTTTACATATGTACACGGTCATGCTGGGTAAAGATCCGGTGGTGTTGTTGGGCCTTGGACTACTGGGATACAGTTTGACCTTTTTCAGGTTTAGATGGGATTATATTGCGATTGGCACCTTCCTTCTGATGCTGGTCAGGCCACATATCATGTATGTGGTGATATTCTCGCTAGTCGTTGCAATCATCCTTAGCAATGAGTGGAGTTTCGAAAAAAAGACATTACTAACAATTACTTCTTTGGTGGTGGGAGTGTCGCTGCTTCCGGTAGTATTGGCAAACTTTAGAATCGATGAGTTTACCCTGGAATCTATTAGATATGCCATTGATCTTAACGAAGGCTATATGAGTCATGCTACGACTTATATAGATATGACTGCCTATCCTCTGCTAGCCAAAGCCTTCACTTACCTGTACAGACCGTTATTCTTTGATTCCCCAACTATCATGTTGCTTGAATATAGTGCTGAGAACCTGATATTTCTACTCCTTTCCCTGACCTTGGTTAAACTTTCTTTTCCCGGTTGGTTTTCACGACAGCCACTTATCATCAAATTCTCTATGGTCTTTTTTATAATCGGAACCTTGATTCTTTGTAATGGTCTGAGTGTATACGGGTTGTTTATTAGGCAGAAGACCATGGTTATGATGTTCTTCCTATTAGTGATATTTGCTTTTGTCCACGATCGAGGAGTCCGGAGAGGAATTCGGTCATATAGAATGAATTGAGGACTCACGCCATCATATGAACTCGAGAAAGACCATTGGCTTTGTATTTAATTCCTCCTGGAATTGTTTTAATTTTCGCCAACCTCTCATTCGTGACCTGCGTTCTGTTGATTATAGAATAGTTCTGTTTAGCCCTAACGATAAATGGTTTCCACTTTTGCATGACCTTGGATGTGAAGTGCAGGTCTTGAAGCACATGAGTAGAAACGGCACTAATCCCGTCAAAGATTTGGCCTTGACCAGGGAACTGATATATCTATTCAGGAAGTTCCATATTGACTTAGCGATAGGATACACTATTAAACCAAACATTTATGGCTGTATTGCTGCAAACTATATTGGTATTCATTCAATCGCTATGGTGACCGGCCTGGGATATACCTTTTTATCTAATGGACTAACTAGTGTGGTTGCCAGGAAGTTGTACAAGAAGGCATTTAAAGGCAATTCACTGACTGTTTTTCAAAATCCAGATGACTTGGAGCTATTCTCTGATTTGGAACTGGTCTGCAGAAAAAGGACCAGTTTGATTGCAGGATCCGGGATTGATTCCAATTATTTCAGGGGTGACCCAAGTAATGAATTGAAACACCAGGTCCTGTTTGTTGGTCGTCTGTTATTTGATAAAGGAATCAGGGAACTCCTTGAAGGCTTCAGTTGCTTTAACAAACTTTTTCCAGGTGTTAAACTGGTCATCGTAGGCGATATTGATGATGGGAATCCTGCTTCTCTTCAGGAATCCGATATTCATCGCTATGATAACGGCAATATCTGTTTTTTGGGATTTCGAGACGATGTTCGCAATCATATTTCAAATTCCGATGTTGTTATTTTACCGTCTTACCGTGAAGGTTTGCCCAGGGTTATTCTCGAAGGGATGAGTATGAGTAGACCTGTTATTGTCACGGATGTACCAGGCTGTCGACAAACCGTCGTAGATGGTGTTAATGGTTTTCTGATTGAGGCACGGAACTCAAACTCAGTAAAAGAAGGTCTAATAAGGTTTTACCAACAAAATGACAGGGACCGTTTGCAAATGGGAACAAGTAGCAGAGAGATGGTAATGGAAAAGTTTGAAGCAAGTATTATTAACAGGCAGATAGTAAATGAGATATCCTCAATCTTTGATAGCGAAAGATAGTTCACATTGAGATCAGTTGTAGATTTTGCTATTCAACCACTGAATATCATTTTACTATTGGCGGTACTTACCGGGATTCTATTATTTCTTAGCAAACAGAAATGGGCAAATCTTTCATTTTTAGTACTTGCAATTATTTTGATCCTGAGTGCAAGTGACTTCATTCCGGACCTGCTACTGAATCATCTGGAAAGTAGATTTATGCCTTTCGAGTTTGAGGCACTGAATGATAACGAATTTCGGTATATCCTGGTCCTGGGTAGCGGGCACACAGCAGACCCTGATCTATCATTTATCAGCCAACTTTCTGAACCTGCACTGGGCCGTTTGACAGAAGGGATTAGGATACATCTTCAGATTCCCGAAAGCCAACTTATATTATCCGGTTACGGTGGTGTTTCACCCATTCCCCAGGCGGAAGTTATGGCACAATCAGCTATTCAGTTGGGCGTCGTGGAACAAGATATAGTCAAGATGCCCGAACCCACCAATACTGCTGAGGAGGCCGATTACTATCTGGAGAGGTTTGGCAAGGATCGCTCCTTAATCCTGGTGACCAGTGCCAGCCATATGCCCCGGGCTATGACGATTTTTCGCAATCGTGGCCTGGATCCGGTGCCGGCACCTACTTTCTATTACCTTAAGGATGACCCGTATGACGGTTTCGACTGGAAGTGGTTTGATGAGGAAAATTTTCACAAAGTGGAGGTAGCTTTGCATGAATATGTGGGGATGCTGTGGGAGAAAGTTAGGCATTAGGCTTTGGGCATTAGGTTTTAGCAGATGACAAATAACATTCTGACAATATTAGCGGGCAGGCTCCCCTTTAGAGCCTGTCCCGCAAGCATTTGCGGGAGGTCGGGGGTGCGTGGAGGCTTTTAGCTAGTTGGCCAGCCAGAGGCTGATCGAGACTATTTGGCCAGTTAGTTGGTAGAAGAGAAAAGAATCCTGTGCATTCTGACATCATAGAAATCCTGTTCAGAAGGGGTTGTTGGGGACTAGCTGGTTGGCCTGTTGGCTAGTTGGCCAGTTGGCCTCTGATAGGAGAGAAAGAATCCTGCAAATCCTGACATCGTATAAATCCTGTTCAGAAAGAGGTGTTGGGCCACACCCACACCCCCGACTCAAATTCACACTATCTTTGGGGGACAATTGATTGTATATCAATGTTTTACATGCAAAATTGAAGGCATCCTGTCATCCAAACCATCCTACTCATCCTAATTCTGACCTGGCTTGACATTTGGAATGTTGAAGATGGAGTTCGTTTAGCCGGAAAAAGAGATATTGCCGCCATGAAAGTCAATGCAATTACCGGTCGAGGTAGTAGGAAGGATAAAGTCATTTAATAATTAACTAACCGATAAGAGCTAACAAGTTTACCAGCCTCTGGCTGGCCAATAGGCCAACAAGCTAACAAGCCAACAAGCAAATGAGCCAATCAGATAATAAGCCAAAACGCGCTCTCATCACCGGTATCACCGGTCAGGATGGGGCCTACCTGTCGGAATTTCTGCTGAAGAAAGGATATGAAGTACATGGGATCAAGCGACGGAGCTCGCTGTTTAATACCCAGCGGATTGATCATCTGTATGAGGATCCGCATATTGATAACCGTCATTTTATCCTGCATTATGGAGATCTATCTGACTCCACCAATATCATTCGTATCATCCAGGAAGTGCAACCGGATGAGATCTATAACCTTGGTGCCATGTCTCACGTTAAAGTGAGTTTTGATGCGCCCGAATATGCTGCCGATGTGGATGGAGTTGGTACCCTCCGTATTCTCGAGGCCGTGCGATTACTCGGGCTCATCGAAAAGACCAAAATATACCAGGCATCTACTTCCGAGTTGTACGGTTTGGTGCAGGAAGTGCCTCAAAGTGAAAGCACTCCCTTTTATCCACGCTCTCCGTATGGTGTCGCTAAACTCTATGGTTTCTGGATTACCGTCAATTACCGGGAGGCCTACAATATGTTTGCCTGCAACGGGATCCTGTTTAACCACGAAAGTCCCCTCCGGGGCGAGACTTTTGTCACCCGCAAGATTACCCGTGCGGTGGCCAAAATCAGTCTGGGTCTGCAGGACACGTTGTTTATCGGCAACCTGGATGCCCGGCGGGACTGGGGTCATGCCAAAGACTACGTGGAGGCCATGTGGTTGATGTTGCAACAGGACAAACCGGAAGATTTTGTCATCGCTACCGGAGTTACCACTTCTGTGCGTGACCTGGTCCAGAAAGCATTTGCCCAGGTGGGCGTAACCCTTTCTTTCCAGGGTAAAGGC
>JAUILF010000286.1 GCA_030433135.1 Bacteroidia bacterium
GCAAGCGCTTGGATTCTTTAATTACAGCGGCAATGGATTGCCTATAGGTTTCAAGATCGCGCTTCATGGTCGCCGCATCGTCAACGAAGCCGTGTCCGGTAACGTACCAGGACACATCCATTGCCTGAGCTTTTTCGATCGTAGCAACCCACTCGCTCGGGTATGCCGAACGCATCGCCGGAAACAAGCCGCGCATGTAAATTTCACCGAGGAACATTACTTTGCTCTTAAGGAAAAATTGCAGACATCAGCTCACTTACTGGCACCCGAGCATATCAAGGAAGTCTATGATTCGGCGCTTAATTATTGTGCAAGAAAGATCAATCAGGGCAAAGACCCTTTTCTGCGCGAGTCTTTTGAAATGTACAAAGAACTCTTATCCAAAGAGCTTCTGTTTGTACAAGGACAACTCAGTCAATGGACTTTCAAGAATGTGATAGTCCTGGCACTGCGATTGGGAGAATACAGCTGGGCTGAGGATTTCATCCAGTCCATGCAGATACATCTAAATGAAAAATATCGTCAGAATGCAGTTACCTATAATCTGGCAACGTTGCATTTTTACCGAAAGGACTATGCAGCTGTTTTAAGTCTCTTGCAGGAAGTCGAATACGATGATGTGAGCTACAACCTCGGAGCCAAAACCATGCTGCTGGCAACCTACTACGAGCAGGGAGAGGATTCTGCCTTGCAAAATCTTGGTGACAGCTTTAGAGCCTTTATCAATCGAAGAAAGAACACCATTCCTGAATCTCGCAGAAGATCCTATCTCAACCTGATTCGGTTTACCTTAAAATTGGTCAACATACCGGACCTTGATCTGCCAAACCTCCAGCGGTTGGAAGATGAAATTGATCATACCAGGGAAATTGCCAGTGAGCAATGGATCAGAGCTAAGGTTCGGGACAAAATGCGATCCAAGGTGTCATGAATCCTGACCTATTTCCTGTGATAAATCCCACAACGACAAACTTTTCAAATCAGAAATCTGACTGAGTATGATTACTGACTCAAAAACTATTCTCTTTCACATCGCAGAGAATAACTCTTTGCAAAATAAAACCATAAAGGGAATCGATTTCACTGACCTGGAACTGGAGTGGTCTCACATTTCAGTTGAAAACACTTTTTTCCTTGGATGTACATTCAGTCGGGATCTGGCATGTAATCTCATGGAAAAAGGAGCTTGCATTGTGAGTAAGCCACCAGAACTTCCTTATGATCCCTTTCGTCATACCCTTTATCACTGGCAGGAGCTGGGCGTGGGTGCAAAGGATTCCAGGGACTATGCCATATACGCACACTTTTCCAAAGGACGCTGGCATCCATCCGCACATGAGGCCCTGTGGCAAAGGGTTCACGACCATGCCATTGACGAAGCACTTCGTGATTTTATCCAACTGGGTGAAGATGGGGTTCCGGGAAAGAAATGCGTTGGCATCATGGGAGGACACAGCACAAGCAGGAATGATCCCAATTTCCTGAAGGTGGCTGAAATCGCCAGGGATTTGACGGAAAAGGGGTTTATGGTTGTTTCCGGTGGAGGTCCGGGAATTATGGAGGCCGCCAACCTGGGCGCTGCCCTGGCCGGCCAGGATACTACTTCTGTGGAGGAAGCGGTGAAGTACCTGGGTGGAGCACCTGAGTACATGGACTCCCACTATGTCGACACAGCCATTGAAGTGACCAGTCAACTCGCTCCCCTGACCCAAAGTCTCGCTATACCAACCTGGTTTTATGGTCACGAACCGTCCAATGTTTTTTCCAGTCACATTGCCAAGTATTTTAGTAACAGCATCAGAGAGGATACTTTACTAGCCATATGTCTGTGGGGAGTAATCTTTGCACCGGGTAGTGCCGGAACTGTGCAAGAAATCTTTATGGATGCCTGTCAAAACCATTACGGTACTTTCCGCTATTACAGCCCCATGATCTTTTTGGGAGAAAAGCATTATAAGGAAGACACTTTAGTCTATCCTGCTTTGCAAAAGCTTTCAAAAGGCAAGGCTTATAATTCCTATCTCATGGTCACCGACAATACTAATGAAGTGGTAGACTTTGTAATGAACAAAGCTCCGGTCTCCTTAAAATAGAAATGGTATTGTCGATCATTCATTCACCCTCTGAAAAGACAGGAGTAATAACCAGTGACAATTTCACCCCACATCGCCTATGTAGATAATTTTCTATTTTAAAGCCTTCTATACTGTCATTTTGATTAATCATATAAAATAGAGAAAATATGTCTATGAAATCCGGAGTTTCTCGCAGACGAGTTCTAAAGAATGGTGCTCTTGCTGCAAGCTCCTTTTTTATTGTACCCCGTCATGTATTAGGTAAGGGTTACCGGGCCCCAAGTGACAAGATCAACCTTGCATCCATAGGAGCTGGTGGAAAGGGCAGGTCCGATATCATGAATGCATGGAACAAGGGAGCCGAGAACGTGGTTGCCCTCTGTGATGTAGATAGGGACCGTGCAGGGGAATCCATCAAAAAGTTTGACAAGGCAAAGGTATATTCTGACTTCCGCAAGATGTTTGATGAAATGTCAGACGACATTGATGCCGTAACAATTTCTACTCCTGATCACACCCACTACGTATCAGCCATGGCGGCCATGCAACTGGGCAAACATGTCTATGTGCAGAAGCCGTTGACTCATAATATCTATGAGGCCAGGAAGCTGACCGAAGCTGCCCGGGAATACAAGGTAGTGACCCAGATGGGAAACCAGGGAGCGTCTAATCCTGACCAGAAATTAATGGCAGAATGGTTTGATCAGGGCCTTATCGGTGCCGTTCATACGGTTGAGGTTTGGACCAACAGACCAGTATGGCCGCAAGGCATTCCCGTACCATCCGGCAAGCAAAGTTTGCCCAAATCCATGTCTGCTGAAGATTGGGATCTCTTCATAGGTCCCGCACGAATGGTGGATTATGATCCCTTGTATCATCCCTTTAAATGGAGAGGATGGTGGAATTTTGGCACCGGTGCCCTTGGAGATATGGGTTGTCATTTGATCGATCAGCCGTTCAGGCTTCTCAAACTGGGATATCCTACCGAGGTAGAGTGCAGTGTAGGCCAGGTATTTATCAAAGACTGGCAACCTGAATACATTCCTGAAGGATGTCCTCCGTCATCAAGAGTGGAGATTAAATTTGAGGCATCTGATCACAATACTTCAGATATAAAACTACGCTGGCACGATGGAGGTCTAAGACCATTTCATCCCGACCTCATCCCTGCCAACGACTTCCTGGGAGAGCCCGGTAGTGGCAATGGGGTACTTATGATTGGGGACAAGGGTATCATTACCTGTGGTACCTATGGTCGTCGCCCTCAGCTCTATAAAATGAACGGCGACAAGATGGAGAAACCCAAAGGGTACGGAGAGGATGATCCTTACAACAAGCTGCCTGAAAATGGACATCAGACACGCTGGACAGATGCCTGTAAAGCCGGCTTTGACAGTAAGGAACACAAAGCCCTGACTTCTTCATTTGATTATTCTGGACCTCTGACCGAGACGGTACTTATGGGCAATCTCGCCATCAGAAGTTATATGCTGGGTAAAAAGAAAGGAGATGATCTGAACTTCGAAGGACGGAAAAAACTACTCTGGGATGGCCAGAATATGGAAATCACCAACTTTGACGAAGCGGCTCAATTTGTGAAACGAGAATACCGCTCCGGTTGGAGTTTGACCTGATACAGATTCCTTTGAAAGGAAATACAAGAAGGCTTCACTTGACCAGGTGAGGCCTTTTTTCGGTAGCCGGTTGCCGGTTGATGGTAGCCGGTAACCGGGATTAGTGGGCAGTTATTACCACTGAGGACACTAAGATCTAAGGAGAAATAAGGTCACTAAGGACTTAACTAATAGCAAAAATCCCAACTACCAAACGCCCATAGCCCAACTCCTTTTTCAATCTGCAGTGGTCAGGTCCCTGCCCGGGGTGGCTCGACACGTTTCACGCAAAGGCCGCCAAGAGTCTCACCAGAAACAAGTTCCAGTCCGCTGTCCTCAGTCATTTTCCAGTACTAACGATTGCTAAACCATGTTAACCACTGCTGAACCAGGTTAAACCACCGATAAACAACCGATACAACCGATAAGCTACAGCTCCTTCAATTCCAGGTTTCTCCACTGAACTTTTATGCCTCCACCACTGTGGATTTGCAGAGCAATACCTCCCTCTCCTTCTCCAATCTTTTCATCCGTTAAGGTGACCATCTTGTGGCCATTTAACCAGCTGGTTACAGTGTCTCCTTTGGCCCTGATTTTCATGGTGTTCCATTCACCAAATTTCAGATGTTTGTCGAGTTTCGGATCTGGTTTGATCAGCCAACCCCTGCCATAAGATTCATAGATGCCACCCGTATTACTCCCGGGAGGAGCTACTTCTACCTGCCATCCGTTGACCTTGGTTCCGTCCACAGTAGACCGAATAAATACACCACTATTGCCATTGTCATCCTGCTTAAATTCAAGCTCCAGTTCAAAGTCCTTATAGTGCTGATTGGTAGACAGATAGCCATATTCTTCATCGGGTCCACTTTCACAGATGAGCACCCCATCTTCAACGTACCATTTTTCGGTACCATGCACCGTCCATCCGGACAGATCCTTACCGTTAAACAATGAAATCTGTCCATTTGCAAATGTCCAGCCCCCAATCAAGAGCAGTATGAGCAACCTTCGAATCATCATCAGCTATGAATTTAGTTTAGGTTGCTAAGGTAAATGTTTCCCCAATAAAATCGCCCTATCTAATCTTCATCGTCGCGGAGAACTTCTACCGTACGCACAGAGTTACGTGGATCGTCAGGGTCTTTTATCAATCCGAAATAAGATACGATGCCTTCATCCGAGTCAAAGTAGATAAATCTTGAAGCGGTGGCACCCTTGTCATTCTTCATGATGGACACATTCCCCCTTCTAATGGTATATAAAACCGGATAGGTTCCGATCGACGTGGTCTCGTATGCATAAAAGGATATCTGGCCTTCATCATTACGGTCGACAGGTCCGAGGACTACAGTGGCCCTGGGGTCGGCATTTTCGGGTCGTTGGTAGTATTTAGCGGCAAGTATGTTTCCATGAGGCTCAATATGCAATACCACCAGGCCGTGGTTGACCATGGTGCTCCTGCTGGTTTCTGCTAACCCGAGGCTGGCACCTACTCCCACATTTTCCTGTACATTGTAGATCATGAGTATGGTACTGTCTGCAAAGATGGTAGCATCCTGTGCCAGGGACAGACTAATGGCATGATTACCCTGGTTCATACGTTTGGCAATCAAATCCCTTAGTTCAGGTAGGCGATTGCCCGTGCTATAGATCTGGCTTTTGCCCTTTCTGTCTATGTGGCAAATGTTAACCTCCTCCCGATCATTTGAAACATACAAGACACCCTGTTTCAGCCAAAGGTGGTTGATAGTGTTGAAAACGGGTTTGCCGGTTACAATCTGAGAGCTGAGAATGAGATTTGCATATTTATCGAATTCGTAATAATTGTAAGTTATATGGCCGTTTCTCTGAGCCTGGGTTTTGGGCATGAATGCCCATATTTGACGATCCAATGGTGCGAGTTCATCTCCCTCCCAGCAGAGTCTTTCTGACCGATAGGCAATGTCCATGGGAAGATCGAACGACCAGTCATAATAACCTGTGTCCCTTCCCAGGCTATCAAAGGCCACCAATCTCCACCTTTTTTCTGAGATAAGCTTGCTTGTCTTCTTATCAAATTCATTCAGCATGGCCAACGTTGTTCCTGTTTCGGAGTCGTAAGTTGGCATGTAGACAGATGTCCAGTAGCGTTTAGTGTCCGCACTATCATAGAGCATCAGGTCATATGTTTCAGTAGTCGGATCAAATCGGGTGTGATCACGGTCATTGCGATGATACTGGATGACATCGATATTCACGATGCGATTGTGCTTGTCGATATTCAGTTCGGTTTGGAAGAATGAATCTCTTACTACCGCTACAGACTTGCGGGTGTTGGATGATTTTACGGCAACCCAGGGAATGGAATCAAATTGCTCCTGGCTGATCAGGTCAATGTCATATTCGATCAAATCTCCCCTTTGCCCATTTAGACCGAAAATCAGGCCCTTTTCGGGGATATCTCCTTTCTGAAGAAATGATCTGCTCTCAGACAACAATTTACCGGTATGATCATAAGTCAGGAAGTAAACGCCAGTTAAATCCACCGCTTTTCCCTTTACCTGGTCAGGGTTATCCGGAGTTATAATTCTGGCTTCTTTTTCAAACTCGAGAATCACCTTGATCTCGTTTCCATCACTTTTGACATAGCGGATACCGCATTTCTCCGGACGGAGAATGTTCATTGACTCCGGTAGAAGGCAAGCCTGACCTACGGCGTGGCTCGATATGATAGAAATCAGAAGTGTAGCTAAATATCTCATTGGTACCTGGTTAAATATTGCAAGCATGGACCATCTGTTTCAAACAGCTTGGCCAGGGGATACAAAATCACCGGGACACCATGGACACCAAAAGACGTACACCTTTGGTGAAGTATCTATTACACCACATTTTTCGTGCCATATTTAACCCTGAAAATATTTGGTGTCATCCACCTCATCGCACGTCTTCTACTCTAATCAATCCCAAAAAATAACTACCTTGATTTTAACAACGATACTTCAGGAAAATTCAGCAATTTATGATCCGCATCTTAGGTTTACTCCTACTTCTATCCTCCGTATTTCCAGGAGATTTGTCTTCTCAGGAATACTATGAACTTCGCACCTACCATTTGTCTTCTCAGGCACAGATTGAGGCCATGCATAGTTACTTATCCACTGCTTATGTACCTACCTTGCATGACCATGGGTTTACCAATGTGGGTGTTTTCACCCTGATCAACAATGATACCATTGCGGACAAAAAAATATTCGTACTGACACCTGCGGACGCTTGCGATAAATTACTGGGTATTTCAGATCTCATGTATTCCGATGATGGCCATAAGGAAAAAGGAGCGGCTTTTTGGATGGCTGCTCATGACTCCCCGCCATATGACAGACTGGAGATCACCATTCTGAAATCATTTGAGTTGGCACCCAAACTGCACAACCCGTCTTTTGACACACCCAAAAGCCAGCAGATCTATGAGCTAAGAAGTTACGAAGGAGCTACGGAAGAACTGTATCGTAAGAAGGTGGATATGTTTAATGCCGGTGGTGAAATTGACATTTTCACCGACCTCGGTTTTAATGCCGTTTTCTATGGGGAAGTTATAGCCGGAGCCAGCATGCCCAACCTGATGTATATGACTTCTTTCTCTGATATTACCTCCAGAGATGAGCATTGGCAGGCCTTCCGGGAGGCTCCTGCCTGGAATGCACTAAAAGTCGTTAAGAAGTATGAAAACACGGTATCTCATTCAGACATCTACCTATTACACCCGACTGATTATTCAGACCTATAATTAGATGTAGGCTCAAAAGGTATTTCTGGTATGAAGGAGTTTAAACAACTCAAGCCATCGGTGCAGGACTACAGAGATCGGTCTTATGAAGAATGCATTTTTGACAACTGTGATTTTAGTAGTAGCGATTTCTCTGACTCGCTGTTTGAAGAATGTGTATTCAAAGATTGTCATCTAAGTAATATCCAGGTAAATAACACCAAGTTTCAAAATTGTACAATCCGGGATTCCATAGTTATGGGGCTTGATTTTTCGGCAATGAGCCGAATATTACTGTCCATCAACTTTATTGGATGTAATCTTGGGCATACGCAATTTCTTGATCTCGATCTCAGAAAGTTCACTTTTGAGCAGTGCCGTTTTCCTGACACCATGTTTGTCAATTGTGATATGACCGGGCTAATATTGGATGGAGCGGATTTGGAGAGTACCTTATTTGAAAACTGTATTCTGAAAAAATGTGACTTCACAACGGCTAAAAATTACAAGATAAATCCTTCCGATAATGACGTCAAAGATGCCAAATTCACTATGCCTGATGTGCTTTCCTTTTTGACTCCATTGGGAATCGTAGTGGAAGGAATCTGAGTCATTTGCTCAGATCTACCACCCCTGCAGAAAAGCAAACAAGTCTGCCATCTCCTGGTTGGTGATCACTCCTTCAAGACCTTCGGGCATCAATGACATTCCC
>JAUILF010000287.1 GCA_030433135.1 Bacteroidia bacterium
AAACGGGGGCTCCAAGTGCTTTTTGACTCGCAAACATAGCTAACCCCTATGGTGAGAATCAAAAAGTGCTTATGTGCCCGTATTTGCAGCATATTTGGCTCGCAATAGAAAAGCCTAATGCATAGTCCGGGTTTATTCCTGATAGGGTAAAATTTAGATTTTTCTCCCTGTGGAAGACGATCAATGAAGTATGGTGAAGTTTTCATCAAAGTCATCCGCTGGCTAGCGGATTACTTCTCCTGCAGGATATAAATTGCGATACCCATATGTATGAGAATTTTTTTATATCTGTCACAGCTTTCTATCTTTACTTTTAGACTACAAACACAAGAATGAAAAACGACATTAGCCTATTGGTTTTGGCTGCCGGAATGGGTAGCAGGTATGGAGGACTTAAACAACTTGATCCTCTTGGACCTTCAGGAGAAACAATCCTGGAATATTCGATTTATGATGCGATCCAGGCCGGATTTACCAAGGTGGTATTTGTGGTGCGTGATTTCTTTGAGGATGAATTCAGGGAGAAAGTGGGAAGCAAATTCTCGGACCGGGTCCAGGTTGAATATGTATGCCAGGATGTGAATCCCGAGATTGAGGGGATCACTGGGTTGCCAACCCGTGAAAAGCCCTGGGGTACCTCACATGCTGTACTCGTGAGCCAGGACCTGATTGATGAGCCATTTGCTGTGATCAATGCCGATGATTACTATGGGCAGGCATGTTTTCATATGCTGAGCGACTTTTTGCGGAACAAAGCTTCGGAGAATCTTTATAGTATGGTCGGTTACGTATTACGAAATACCTTGTCGGATGAAGGTACCGTAAACAGAGGTGTTTGCAAGACAGATGGACAAGGCCATTTGACAGATATAGAAGAGGTTCTGAAAATTAGAAAACAAGATGGTGAGGTGATCTCCGAGGTGGATGACAGCGTTGAATTGACGGAAGAAGATGTGGTGTCTATGAATTTCTGGGGATTTCACGAGGATATATTCAGACATCTCAGGGCTGGCTTTCACAATTTTGTCAAAAAGAATCGAGACAACCCCAAGGCTGAATACTATATTCCGATCATTATTGATCAACTTATCAAAAGCGGTCAGGTGCAGGTAGAGTTGCTAAAGTCTGAGGATCAATGGTATGGAGTTACCTACAAGGAAGACGCCGAACGTGTCAAGCAGGCCTTTGTAGATTTTGCAAAATCCGGTAAATACCCCGATCCGCTTTGGAGCAAGTAAACCGCATCGCCTTTAATGTTCCCGAAACGGGTCAGGAACGGGTCGTCATCATTGGCGCTGGCTTTGCGGGATTGAAACTAGCCAGTTCGTTGCGAAAAAGTAACTACCAGGTGGTTTTGATCGACCGAAACAACTACCACCAGTTTCAACCATTGTTTTACCAGGTAGCCATGGCAGGACTGGAACCCAGTTCAATTAGTTTTCCCCTGCGCAAGATCTTTCAAAAGTCGAGCAACGTTCTGATTCGGTATGCAGAGATCACCAAAGTGTCCCTGGAAGAGAAAAGGGTTTATGCCGAGTTAGGTCATCTCAACTTTGATTATCTGGTACTCGCCACGGGAGCCACCACCAATTACTATGGCAATAAGGAATTGGCTGAGAATACCATTCCGATGAAATCTATATCTGAGGCACTTCATCTGAGAAATGAGATCCTCACAGATTATGAATATGCCATTTCCACAAGAGATTATCATGAACGCCAGACGCTCCTTGATGTAGTAGTCGTGGGTGGTGGAGCAACCGGAGTAGAAGTAGCCGGTGCTTTGGCGGAAATGAAAAAATACATATTGCCCAAGGATTACACGGAATTGCAGTATAAGGAAGTGGATATCTATCTGATTCATGGTGGGAAACGACTCCTGCCCGGTATGTCTGAACACGCCTCCCGCAATGCTGAAAAGTTTTTGATTGACCTCGGTGTGCATGTAATCAAAGAGAAGAGAGTCGTGGCTGCTGATAATTCTTTTGCCTACACCAATGATGGTAAGAAGATACCTTGCGGGAAGGTAATCTGGGCAGCCGGAATAGTTTGCCCCCGGCTGGATGGCTTGCCAGATGAGATCTTTGGCCACGGCAACCGGATCAAGGTAGATCGCTTCAATGAAGTACCTGGCTGCGAAGGTCTGTTTGTGTTGGGCGATGCGGCCATTATGGAGGAAGACCCTGATTATCCCACAGGTCATCCACAGGTTGCTCAGGGAGCGATTCAACAAGGTAAGCACCTGGCCCGCAATCTTAAGAAAGGGAAGCGAGACAAATGGACACCATTCAAATACAAAGACCTGGGATCTATGGCAACCATAGGAAGAAACCGGGCCGTTGTCGACATTTCCTCTTTGAGAATGGCAGGATTCACGGCCTGGCTCATCTGGCTATTAGTTCACCTTTTTCAGCTGTTGGGAGTAAGGAACAGGGTGATCGTATTTATTAATTGGGTGTGGAACTATTTCAGCTATGATCAGTCTCTTCGCTTAATTATTAATCCGCGGAGAAGCCGGGGCCCGGGTGTTAATCAATAGAGGGGCCCCAATAGCTTGTTGAGTGGCGTCTAGTGCTTAGAAACATCCAAAATGATCCCTTAGATCTTTAGGGATGCCCTTTATTATGTCCTAACTATGGTCCAATTTTGCAGTGCAGAAGAAATTTTTCTGGATTTGTTTTTGCGGGCCTGAAAGAGCTATGGGTTCAGTAACTGAAGAAGTTATGGATGTCAAGCTCATTCTATACGATCAGTCCTAACCAATGGGGTAGTTGTTCTGGCAAAGAATTTGTAAATCTTACTACAGTCCTACCAGTTGTAAATCGAAATCCGTCTTAGAGCAATAAGGTACCTCTATATATTCCTGACAGGGGAAAATTTTGATCAAACCAATCCGCGAGTAAGCGGATTATTTTACCTGGAGAGGTTAAGGAGGTATCCAGAAGTTAGATGTCTGGCTGTAAGGTAAGGCAGTTTAGGAAGATCATCTATCCCAGGGTCTGATGTGGAAATGTAGCCGAGAAAGAGTTTCCAGACCATGGATAGAAAAGGGGTGCATATCAGTGATAGCACCCCTTTGTGTATATCATCTTACCAAAAAACTATTTGAGTGCCAGTTTTACTGACAGTTCAAATTCGTCATAAATGGTCTTATCGGCTAAGCCATCAAAAAAGCTTCCGGAACCGTATCGCACATCGTATTCAGCACGATCTACTACGATGTCCGCAGTGGCGGTCTCTCCTTCAAATTGAGCATTGAATTTAATCGGCTTGGTAATCCCCTTGATCGTCAGGTCACCAACTATCTTGTAGCTTCCATCGGTACCTCGACTCACCACATCTGTAATTTCGAGTGTAGCAGTAGGAAATTCCTCGACGTTGAAAAAGTCAGCAGACTTCAGGTGTCCCTCGAGCTTTCCTGCACCGTCTTTTCCTGCCATGTCCAGGTTCTTGATCGATGTCATGTCGATCACGAAAGTACCTCCGGACAACATACCATTATCCATTTCCAGTGATGCATCTTTCAGCATGATAGTTCCGTTGTGTTCACCGGTCACTTTGCTGCCTTTCCATTCAATGACGCTGTTTTCTATATCCACAGTGCCATTACCGGGGTTAACTGTAGCAAAACCGGCAAAAGAAATTGCACTGATCAGCAATAAAGAAATAGTCCATTTTTTCATAATCCCTTTTTTAATAATTAAGTTAAATAGTGTTTATCCATTGATTTTATCAAGGAGTGTATTGAGTTGCTTTACTTCATCAAGAGTCAGAACATTAAGCCTTTCTTCAATTTGTTGTTCCAGGCAATCTGAAGCGGATGCCAGGATTTCCTCACCTTCTCTGGTTAAATATATTTCGACTCGCCTTCTGTCTTCAGGACAAACTTTTCGATCAACTAACCCCTTCTTTCTCATTTTCTCTACCAGCCTGGAAGCATTGGACATTTCATCGATCATACGATCAGTAATGTCTCTGATGCTTATGGGGGTGCCTTTCTGCCCTCTCACTATGCGCAGAATGTTGTACTGTTGAACTGAGAGGTTAAATGGTTTCAAAAGGGTGTTGTTTTCGTACTGTAATTGCGATTGTGTGTAATACAGATTAACCGCCAGACGTAGCCTGTCACTTACAAATTTCTTCTGTTTTATGGCTTCTTCTAACATCACGATACAAATATACATCTATACAATTAATGTATATACATCTAATGTGTTAAAATAATGTTAGGATAGTTGAATTCAGCATCGAACAACTGCGTTTGCAGTTACTAAAAGACTTGATAATCAATCTATAAGGACGGCACGTTAAATGGTAGTCTCGCCATAGGTCGGTCTGATGAATAAAGATATTCCCATTGATCCAGGGCCTCAGCTGTGGTCGGAAAATAGTGATTTAGTAATTGATCCTGAATTGCAGACTTCACTTTAGTGCCAGTAAGATCTTCTATGAGTTTTTGCATCGGGTCTTTGATTCTGGGATACTCAGTGAGTCGGTAATCTTCTATGCCGGCCAGTTCTCTGGCTACCTGTATGGCATGTTCCAGGTCACCCATTTCATCTACCAGGCCTAGTTCCCATGCCTTCTTACCGGTCCACACACGGCCCTGAGCTACTTCGTGAACCTCATCCACAGTCATTTTTCTGCCTTCTGCTACCCGTTCGAGAAAATGCGTGTATGTTTGATCGATATTTTCCTGCATAAGTTGCCGTTCCTCTTCACCTACAGCATAAAAAGGACTTACCACACCGGTTCCATAGGGAGCAGTCTTTACGGTGTCCATATGGATACCCAATTTATCGTTGAATAGTTCCTGCACATTGGGCACCATTCCAAATACTCCGATAGACCCCGTAATCGTATTTGGCTCTGCGACAATCCTATCCGTACCGCATGCGATATAATATCCCCCGGAAGCGGCCACATCAGCCATCGAGGCTACCACCACAATATCTTTTTCCTGTAGGACTTCCAGCGCTCTCCAGATTTCATCAGATACAAAGGCATCACCCCCCGGGGAATTAACCCGTAGCACTACCGCTCTCACTTTGTCATCATCTCCTATCTTACGGATCATCTCTACATAGTGATCATCGGTAATGGTACCATAGGTTTCACCCCCGGCACGAATTTCTCCTTCTGCATATAAGACAGCGATCTTCGAATCAGCACCCAGGTCCCGATCTTTACTCCTGGATGAGTGATATGAGGGTAACTCAATGAAGTTGATATCATCATCTTCATCCAAATCAAGCTGCCTCTTTAGTTCTTCAAATACTTCATCTTCAAATTTGAGATCATCCACAAGACCACTTTCCATTGCCATTTCGGCAGTACGGCCTGATAGATTGGAGACGGCATTATGGAGTTTTTGGGTCGAGAGATTTCTCGAGTCGGAAATGTCTGCAAGAAATGCACTATACAGTTCGTTCATATAGGATTTTACCTGAAGCCGGTTTTCTTCACTCATTTGATTGAGGCGAAATGGCTCGGTGGCACTCTTAAACTTTCCGGCATAGAAAATGGTCATTTTTACACCCATCTTGTCGAGCATATCCTTGAAAAATGGAATTTCTGCCCCAAACCCATGAACATCTACAGATCCCATGGGATGTAAAAAGACTTTATCCGCTGCACTGGCCAGGTAATAGGCACCCTGGCTGTAACCGTAGTTGCCACAGTAAGCGTAGACAAATTTGCCCGATTCCTTGAAATCGACAATGGCTGATCTTATCGTTTTTGCGGTGGCATTCCCAATCCCTGCTAAGGAGAGTGTCAGATAGATTCCCTTGATGTTATTGTCGGTCCTGGCAGCTTTGATAGACTCAATAATGTCTCTCTCTCCAAGGAGCGGATCATCTGAGAGATTCCAAAACATGGCTTCCGTATTATTGGTCTTTTGCGGAACGGGTTTATTGAGCTTGATCCTAAGTACAGAATTCTGTTTTACAGATGTGGCCTGGGATTCCAGAGACAACATTGATCCAACGGCAAATGAACCTATAAACCCGATGGCCAGAATGGCTACAATGACTCCCAGACACGATCCCAGGACTATCTTGATAAAACTTCTCATGCGACTACAGCTTTTTCACAAAATTATAAATGTGACAGGAGTGCCGGTTATTATTTCGATAAATGTATGCTCCCTGTCGTTAGACAAACGAAAAATACCCTGAAAAATGTACCAGATCGCTAAGGAAGACATGAGGAAGTCATATCGGGACCATGGGTTAGCAAGGATGAACTTCATAATTTAGTGAATACTGACCCGATGAACGCCCGGGTTATATCTCTGAGCCAGCAGTTTCACAATTTCATTCATATGGTCCTGGTTTTTGACGAAGTCCATGTCTTCTACGTCGATAATCAGTATAGGATAAGCAATCTCACTCTTAAAATATTCGAAGTACGAATCCTGGATTGATTTCAGATATTCTTCGGTAATCGGGGTTTCCATCGTCCGGCCACGCTCTTCAATCAAATGCATTAGCCTGGGGGTCGACCGGTGAAGGTATACCAGTAGGTCAGGGTAGGGAAATGGCTGGTCCAGGAGCTGAAAGAGGTGCTGAAAGATGCGAAATTCCTCGTCGTTGAGATTGTTCTTGGCAAACAGCAAGGTTTTCACAAAACTGTAATCGGCAAAGATATGCTCAGCGAACAGATCATGAGCCAGGATGTGTTTTTGCATTTGCTTATGACGTTCGGTCATAAAGAAGACTTCGACAGGAAAAGCGTAACGGTCGGGATCACTATAGAAAAAGGGTAAAAAAGGATTATCGGTGAATTGCTCCAAAAGGAGTTTCCCATTAAAGCGTTTTGCCAACTTGTTGCAGAGACTGGTCTTCCCGCTTCCGATGTTACCTTCAATACATAAGTATCGGTAGGGTATGGGATAATCATCCATTCAATTCAAACATTAATACTTCCAGTTGATCCTCGCAGTCAAGATACAACTCTTGTATGGTCTTACCCAGTACGGGATGCACTAAATCTGGTTTGAGATCCATCATAGGCGTCAGGATAAAATTTCGATCCTGCACCCTGGGATGCGGTACCTGGATGCCAGGTGTCTCGAAGATTTCATCGTGATAAAACAAGAGATCCAGATCAATACTTCTGGGCTGCCATTTGCCTGTTCTTACCCGGCCCATTTCTCGTTCGGTTGCAAGTAGACACGACAGCAGAACACTTGCATCATATTCTGTTGCCACTTCCACAACCTGGTTGATAAAATCCGGTTGGTCCTGGTTTCCCCAAGCTTTGGAAAGGTAATAAGGCGATTTGCGTACCACTCGTATATCCCTTTCCTGTAAGATTTGCAGGGCATCTTCCAAATGTCTTATTCGGTCTCCCTGGTTAGATCCAAGTGATATATAGATGGAACTCATCTTCCTTAATCTGAAAAGTAGAAATCTCTCTTGAATTGATCGATGGTTCTCCGCTGTTTTTTGGTAGGCCTTCCGGTACCTTTTTCCCGGGTTTCTGGACTCGCTTTACCAACAAACCAGTCATCATATTTGCGCAGTTCTGACTCCGGGGTAAGATCTTCGTAAGCTGTAACAGCTATGGGTGCACCCACTCTCTTGTCAAGTAGTTTTATCACCCGAAATGTAAACTCGTACCCGTTTTTGGATACTTTAATATGATCGTCTACCGCAATCATTTGGGAGGCTTTAACCTTGTCTTCACCCAGCCTGATCTTTCCTGCCTTACACATCCTGGTAGCGAGTGACCTTGATTTAAAGATTCTCACACTCCACAACCATTTGTCAATTCTAACTTTTTCCATTTACTCAGGTGTGAAAGGTAGTTTCACCTTCAGTTTTTCCAGTATATCTACCATGGTTTTCGCTACAAAGTAGTCTCTGTACCATCGTTTGTCGGATGGGACGATGTACCAGGGAATGCTGCTTTTATTCAGGGCATATTCATATGCCTTCATGTATTCATCCCAGTGTTTACGTTCCTCCCAGTCCCCGGCATTGTGTTTCCAGTGCTTTTCAGGTTCATCAATTCGTTCCTGCAGTTTCTCCCTTTGTCTTTCCTTGCTTATGTGCAGGTAAAATTTGACAACAGTGGTGTTGTTATCAAATTGCAGGAGTTCTTCAAAAGAGTTGATGGCATCCATTCTCTTCTTTACATG
>JAUILF010000288.1 GCA_030433135.1 Bacteroidia bacterium
AGGTTTGAGTGTGGGTATGGGGAGTGCTGACCCCGCAGGGCGTCAGTAAGCAATGATCAGTTTCTTAACCGCGCCCTTAGAAGATCTAAGGAAATAAACGCCAATTGGGAGATGCCCAATTTGTGTAGAACCATTTGGATCAACCGCCTGGATAAACCTACCGGTATGGTCGAACAATTCCAAACCAGGATTATGTCCTTGCATTTGGACGTTTAGAGTATGAGAGGCTGGATTGGGATAGACGACTATTTCCCGAACTAATTCATGCTCCCTGATTGGTACGGTCTGATCACAGGGCTGATTACCTGGTAGCCCGGAACGATAAGTCATGATATTGCTCCGCATCAGCTCCCTCTGGTCCCGGGTGAAGAGGTTCATGCAGTGATCATCCACCAGGTCCATAAAATTCATATACATATCTGTGCTTTCACAAGACATTTGTGGAAAAACCGGGCAACCCCTGTACCTGGTTTCCTGCTGAGGTGTATCATGGAGTCCATCATCTGTATCACAACCATCTTCACTACCCCACAAATGTGCCAGCCCCAGCCAATGACCAACTTCATGGGTTAGGGTCCGGCCCAGAATGCTGTTAGTTGAATCCAGATTGGTGAAGTAGCGATAGTCAATCACCACACCATCTTTTTCCTGATCTATTTCATAAGGTGACTCGGCAAATCCGGCAACACCCCCATCTTCCAGGATTTCACACACCCATACATTCAGGTAATGAGATGGGGCCCAGATATCCTGGCCTCCTTCCCTGCTTTGATAATATTTTCCCGTAAAACCAATCTGTGGTACATCCGTAGATCTGGCAGTCAGCCCTGAAGTCACAGTTCCATCAGGAGCGGTCACTGCGAGGCAAAAACTGATATTACAGGATGCAGCCACGGATACAAAATCCTCCGGAGTCATGATTGAATCGGCATTGAGACGATTGAAATCCAGGTTTAGCTGGTGGATCTGCTGGTCTACCTGAGCAGAGGTAATTTGTTGACTTTCATCACGGTACAGATTATGGAAGACAACCTGAATGGTAAAGACAGTATCCTCATCAACCATTGATCTGGCGGAGTGATATTGCGAAGGTCCATTAAACAGACACTGAGCAGCAGATTGACCACAAAACACCAACACAGTGGTAAGCATTGCCACTACGCGCAAGCATCGTAATAGTAATCCGCTACTCAAATGATTGGCAGGCATAAACATTCGATTGATGGAGAAATATCTATAAATTCTCTGTCCGCTGGTCACAATACTTAAATTTCTGCCAGAAATATCTGAAAGTGTTTTGCAACAGTATTGCATTTTACTTATTTTTGCCAAGCTGTTGCAAAAAGAATTTATGATTCAGAAACTTTCACAGATCAATCTTGACATTCTGGGCTTCGTTGCCAGTCTGACCTGCGCGATACATTGCGCAGCGTTGCCATTAGTACTGGCTATTGGAGCGGCTGGTGGTATTAGTTGGATTTCCGATCCCGATATTGAGCTGGCATTTCTGGTTGCAACAGTCATTATTGCTTCTGTGACTCTCTACTCTGGTCTTAGCAAAGGTAATATGGGCAAATCCACACTTGTGGCCTTTGCCCTGGGTTTTACTTTGCTTTTAGTAGGACAATGGCTGCACCCTGAGCATATCCATCCGCATGGTATTGAGTTTCTGTTTTCAGCGCTGGGAGGTGTGGCTATCGCAACTGCGCATACCATAAACTGGTTTAATCAACGCAAAAGGCAGGTAGCCTGATTTTCGTATAGCATGTATCTCCTACTCGACCAGCCAAAACTGGTCTACTAATTCCAGTGTATCGGGATTGAGGACCTCCACCCAAATAGACCTTCCATCTACGTGAAAAAGCACTAATGCATTTTGGGTGGTGAAATTACTGACATTGGGTGTCCAGGGTGTTTGCTCCTGTGCATAATAAGGCGCCCCGGCAGCCCCATTGTTAATTTGGTAAATGGTCCTTGATCTTTCTACTTTTGGAAAATGATAAACTTCAGGATAAATGTCGGTCTCCGGCGTTAATTCGAGTCGATTATAGTTATGCTCATCCCCGGTGAGAATGGCTCTAACCTTTTCACTCTGATTGATCAGAATATCCAGGATAGCATCCCTACGTTGAATAATACCTTCGCGGACAGGTTTACCCGCAATCCAGGGTCTGATGTCGTTATTTCCATTATACCACATATCATCAGCCACATGTCCCCCATTGGGAAAACAGGGAGTATGCTGGGTCACAAATATGTGATCAATATCATCATCTGCTTCATACATTTCAATAGTTGACCTCAACCATTCCAGTTGATTATCCATGATATAACCATGGGGATTTCCACCAATTCTCGCAATGGCAATAGCATTTGGTGTGTACAGGTAATCAGAACTCATCACTACAACGGCAACATTGTCATAACTGTAATGAAATACATTTTCCTCATAAGGAGGAAAGTCCATATTGTCTGGATCTGGATCGTAATAGGTTCCATCTTCACTCACCGGTCCGTTCATTGGATTTACAAAGTTGTCGGCAAAGATCTTTTCCGCTGATTCAGTAGCGAAGGGAAACCGATCAATCATTAAGCTCTGTCGGTTCTTTTCATCGACAAAATTTCGAATAACCAACTCATGGTTACCAATACCCTCATAGATTGGGATATAATGTCCAAATGGCTGTACTGCTCTTTTCCAATTAGCGTACTGTAACCGGGTATCATCAATACTAGACAGATATCCATTGATGAGGTCACCGGTAAACTGAACAAAAGCAGCTCCTTTTTGGCTAGCCAGGGCCATCATCTTCTTCATGATATAGGCGTTAGCTCCAAAAATGGACCTTTCACCCCCACCCTGCCCATCTCTCGAATCACTGGTATAAGCAAAACAAAAGGAAGACCTGCTGCCCTTCGTGGGTGCTGTCTTAAACTCAAAATTTAACTCTGATGTACCGTATTGAATGGTATAAGGATATATCGAATCCGGTTGCAGTCCAGTGATATGGATCTCATGATAAGTACCAGGCTCAGTTTCTTCAATATCATGTGGACCCACTATGATGCTGCAGGCCACATCCATATTTGTGGTAAATGAGATCGTAGCCTCTGAAGGACCGACCTTATCCACAAAGGGGCCTTCGATAATAGTATGATCTACCTCAAAAGGTCCTATACCACGAAAAGAGACAATGCCATCGTAAATATATTGACCTTGTGCATTGACCACCCGGTATCCAATGGTACCCCTCTGACTCGTTTCCCAGCCAACCATATCATATCTGCCACTAAGGTTATCCCGGATGTTGATTTCCGCAGCACCTTCTACAATTTGCGATGCCAGCCGAAAATATACGGGCATGGGGTGTCGTGAATCACCGTAATCAATGAATCCATAGTACAGCTTTCCGTCAAAACTGCGACCAAAATCAAAAGCGAGGCCGGTCTCTGTACCCCGGGGTGCCCCCTGCATTCTTTCCAGACCGTATAAAGTGGTAGCTTCCGTTTCCACTGCTTCCGTTTCGCGATATGCGAAAGTCAGCACGTCTTTCTTACCGGGAGCTATATTACTGTATACTGCTGGTATATCCTGACATATACCCGCTACGGTAATAAGTGCGATCAAGATGGAAAAGAGGGCTTTCATAGGTATGGCTTGGTATTTTGATGGTGAGAAAAGAATCAACTATACAGCATCGGAATTTCCATCAGAAATAGATGTAACGATCTCAGGATTCAACAATGTAGAAACATCTCCAATTGAATCGCTCTCCCCTGAAGCTATTTTCCTGAGAATGCGCCGCATTATTTTACCGGACCTGGTCTTCGGTAGACCGGGAACGACCTGGATCAAATCGGGTTTGGCAATGGGACCAATTACTTTTGTCACCTCGGCATGCACCTCTTTTTTAAAAGCAGCTACATCATCCACATCTTCCTCAGTAATAATATAGGCATATATACCCTGCCCTTTGATTTCGTGAGGGTACCCTACTACCGCGGATTCGATCACCAACGGATGCTCATTGATGGCGTTTTCCACTTCTGCCGTTCCAATACGATGACCGGATACATTAATGACATCATCCACACGACCAATAATACGATACGCACCTCCCTTATCCCTTCTCGCGCCATCACCGGTAAAGTACATATTCTCAAATGCCGAGAAGTACACCTGTTTGCATCGATCGTGATCACCGTAAGTGGTTCTGATCATGGATGGCCATGGGAACTTAATGCACAGCAATCCTTCTGCCTCTTTCTTCTTCAGCTCATTACCCTCGGCATCCACCAAACAGGGCTGAATTCCTGGCATAGGATACATCGCATAGGAAGGCTTGAGCTTGTGAAGACCAGCCAGCGGAGAGATCAGGATTCCTCCGGTTTCAGTTTGCCACCAGGTATCAACAATGGGGCAGTTTTGCTTCCCTACCTTTTCATTGTACCAGTTCCAGGCCTCTTCATTGATAGGTTCACCAACGCTACCCAATACCTTCAATGAGGAAAGGTCATAGTGTGATGGCCAGTGATCTCCCGCAGCCATGAGTGCCCTGATAGCGGTTGGAGCAGTATAGAAATGAGTGACCTTGTGTTTTTCACAAACGTGCCAAAACCTCCCTGCATCCGGATAAGTAGGAACTCCCTCAAACATGATAGTTGTCGCACCTGCCAGAAGAGGACCATAAATGATATAACTGTGCCCGGTAATCCAGCCTATATCTGCGGTACACCAGTAAATGTCTCCTTTCTTGTATTGAAATACATTTCTAAATGTGTACTCTGTATAAACCATATATCCTCCACATGTGTGGACCACTCCTTTAGGTTTGCCGGTAGATCCCGATGTATATAGAATAAACAGCATATCCTCCGCATCCATCTTTGCCGCCTTACAGGACTTCTTTTGGCCATCCACCTCCTTATGCCACCACTTATCACGTCCACTCTTCATCTTCACTTTATCACCCGTATTCTTATGAACAAGTACGGTTTCAATGCTGTCACAATCCTTTTTCAATGCTTCGTCCACGATCTCTTTCACAGGAATGTTTTTGGCACCCCTTGAGTTATAGTCCGAACAGATGACCATCTTGCAAGTAGCATCCTTGATCCTGTCAGCAAGAGCTGTAGCCGAAAACCCGGCAAACACCACTGAATGAATGGCTCCGATGCGTGCACATGCCAGTACACCAATAGTCAATTCCGGCACCATAGGCATGTAAAAACAAACTCGATCTCCCTTTTTTATGCCATTGGCTTTCAACGCGTTGGCACACTGACAAACCGCCTGATACAATTCTTTATAAGTGTATTCCACATAAGACTGTGACGGATCATTTGGTTCCCATATTAAGGCAACCTGATCTCCCCTTTTTTTGAGATGGCGATCCAGGCAATTTTCTGTGATGTTCATTTTGCCTCCCACAAACCACTGAACATCGGGCTTGTCAAAGTTCCACTCCAGTACTTTATCCCATTTCTTTTTCCACTCAAATGTTCTGGCTTGTTTCTCCCAAAACTTTTCCGGATTCTCTACACTGTTTTTATATACTTTCCTGTACTCAGCAAAAGATGATATCTGCTTGGTCATTATAAATTTTAGATTATTGAAAAAATGGCTGTGCCGCTTCATGCAGATGCTCTCAGCATGGATGTCCTATTTAAGCATATCCTCACTACCAAGATATCCCCGGCTTTTGTAATGCTCGCCCACCTGGCAAAGAATTCCGATGGGGTTTCGTCTACTCGACATGCTATCAAAACAAGCTCATCCCAAGCATCAAGAATCTATTTGATGCAACACTTGTATTTACTCCGGACAATTTAAAGCTAATTTTACGAAATGCATACTTACAAGCGATTGCTTGACCCAATTATCACATGATGTGGATTTAGTGAAGTCGCCTTTTTGCAAGATCCAACGTATCTGTTGGCATACTTTCCCATTCCATGGTGGTGTCATCAACAGAGGGATATTTATCAAAATCCGGTTGGCCTGCATCCACCCAGGCGGTATACCAGGCACTGCCAATAGCATGTATTGATGCCTGCATTCTATCCTCGACCATGCCTGCCATTTCATCCTGGTACGTACGAGCATATTCTTCACAGGGTAATCGGGTCACTGACATAAGTCTTTCCTCAAAACAATACTGCTGATCTTCAGGTACTGTGCCGCTCAGTCTCTTTTCAATAAGTAATACACTGTCAACCAGTGCATGACTTTCAAGCACCATATTCCAATAGAAGGACTCGGGATCCTCAATGTATTCAGCCTTTCCCACAAGAAAATCATACTGGGCTTCAGCAAACAACTCGGGAATTCTGCTTTCCCAAAAAGCATGGATACCCAGCTGGTTTGTCAGCTGACCGTTATAATTTTGTGTTGTATGCAAGGGAACATGGGCATCTCCAATGTAATGTCCCATGTCAGAAGCACATCGTAAAATTTGACCTTTCTTACCATCAAGAAATAACCTGGTCAGTTTTCGCTGCATCGATACCAGGTGGTAAGGCAGAATTCCATGTTCACTCAGGCTTTCCTTTACCAGGACACCATCACAAGGTGCTGCTCCTACATCCAGATAGTGCCGGACAGAATCCTCAACCACTTGCCACATATCATCATAATATCCGGGTAAAATACAAGCATTGAAAAAATCCATGAAATGTTGCCCGTCGACAAAAACATCCACGCTATCTATCTGCAATCGTACCGGGTCTCCTTCCATCAGGTCCTCCCAAATTTCAAAACCCGACAAAACAGTTGAACGGTCACCACCCAGCTTCCACTTCAGCGTACAAAATTTGAGCACAGCCATATTCCACTGCTTTGGTAAGGTATCGAATGGTGAATCACCCCAGACATCCAGATCAATGTAATGACGAACTGCCTCATACCGGGTGGCATAACGCCTCTTATCGGGATCAACAGCATGTTCAGAAATAAAGATCAGATGAGGCTTGAACAATACCATCATTTCCGGAGGTAAGGTGAAAATGGCCATCTTATTGATCAGTCTGTGGGCATAAAAACCCCAGCTGCCCCGAAATGACATCAGAGTGATTACGAGGAACAGGCAAGTGATCAGATATAGTGACTTATGACCAGAATTTTGCATGGGGATAGAGCTTCCCCAGTAAGATAATAGTTATAACCGGAAATATGCATTAGACTTTCTATTACGATCTAAATCTGCTGCAAATACGGGTACATAAGCACTTTTTGATTCTCACTCCCGCCCTTGGCGGGACAGGCTATGATGGTGACCATGGCCTACCCACCCGCTTTCGCGGTTCTCTCATTTCGAGAACTGTCGTACTCGACTCTGCGAGATCATTCGTTCATGAGTCAAAAAGCCCTTGGAGCACCCGTCTTTATTGCATATTTAGCTCTCATTGCGAAATCCCAATGAATAATTCCGATTAAAAAACAAATCAATTACAACTACCCGGTTTAATTATCACCCTCAGCATTCTGGTAAAAAAACTCCAGTCCCCAGAATAGCTTTTTGAAAACGAGATGTTGAGTCAGGTAGAGATCTCCGTTTCCATCAATGGCATAATATCTTTCCAACCGGTCCCGGACCGAACCCTCCGGATCAATTGAAACCGGATACATGGCCAATTCCTGATGGTCGCCATTCTTTTCCAATAATGAAATATGTACAAAAGGCTCTGATCGAACCAGGGAATCCCTCAAAACATCATCCTGCAAAATTGCTTCAGCACCTACACTACTGTACGCACGCAGATAGGCTTCTACGGCTCCTTTCTTTTCTTCCCCCTGATCCATCACCATATCATCATGGAATGGCACAATTGCCCAACCTCCTTCTTCGTCACGAATAATAAAGGAATGATTAGGTTGACCGGGATAATTGACCCTGAGTTCTTTGATATCGTCCGGATCCAGCCGAAAAAGAATGCGGTCCCGCCAATCATTGGCTGGCATCCAGAAGCGGGGTCGAAGAGATCCCTCAAAATTGGGCATTGACACAACTGCCGGGTGATCTGATTCTGCCATCACGATATAAGTGCCTCTTTCATCCGGTGTAGATCCACCGATGTAATAGCTTTTTAGAAGCTGGTCAGCATCGCTATAAAGCGTAACTTTTATGCCGGCA
>JAUILF010000006.1 GCA_030433135.1 Bacteroidia bacterium
CCTTACACCTTTTACAATTTTATTCTCTGGAATAAAATGGGTAAAGTCATAACCCACTGTTATCTGACGCAATTGCCACGATCCGGCATCGAAGACGGATTGTTCTGACATCCTACCACTGCGTATGGTCTCGTAAAATGGCTGAATATCCGCCGGTGTGGTATTAACCTCTCCATTAGGATTTACTCCATCACCCACTATAAATCCATCTTCCCTACCGACCAATGTCGCTTTATCCAGTCCGTGTCGGTATGCATTGGTATGCGTACCGGAAATCAACTTATGACCAAGCTTGAAGTCAATCAGGAAAGATGCACTTAATCGGCCGAGCGTAAAACTGTTGGTAAATCCACCCCACCATACAGGCAAGGCACTGCCAAAACTAAGTTGCTCTTCAGATCGCAATGGTCGTCCACTATTGGGGTCGAACACCTGACGACCCTGATCATCACGTAGATACCCCCAACCATAAAGTTGTGCCATGGGTTCACCCACTACTTGCCTGACTTCTCCATGAAACTCCGCGTTACCGACTGTAATAAAAGTACCATCCACATCATCTCCCAGACTTAAGACCTTGGATTGATTGTAGGTCGCATTCACACTGGTCATCCACTCAAAATTACTGGTTCTTATTGGAGAAAGAGCCAACAGCATCTCAACACCCTGGTTCTGACTTTCACCCACGTTGATCAACTGTGTCTGAAATCCGGATGCGTCAGAAATTTGAGCCTGCAGGATCTGATCAGAAGACAATTTATGGTAATAGGACATTTCGAAAGTCAGATTTCTAAAGAGTACCATTTCCAGTCCAATTTCCTTTTCTGTTACCCGCATGGGTCTCAGATCAGAATTTGGCACTGTTGAACCACTGATGCTACCCACTGGTTGAGCACTGGCATCAGGATTAGGAAATTGCTGGGCATTAATGCCATAAAATAGATTATTAGCATATGGTGCTACATCCGTATCACTACCCACTTCGGCATATGCAAGCCGGATTTTTCCAAAAGAAAGCCAACTTGGGGTATTATCAAAAGCATCTGAAAAAACAAAACTGGCTGTCACCGAAGGATAGAGTATACTCCTATTCTCTGGTGATAGAGTTGAAAACCAATCATTTCTTACCGTAGCGTTGAGGTATAAAAATCTTCCATACGACAACTCAGCTGAGGCATACAGCGAATTAACCTGCCTCTCTGATATGGTATAATTTGGTGTAACCTTACTGGCATTACCGATGGTATATAAATCCCTGGTAAAGAAATTCTCACCCAATTCGGTATTAATGTCGGAGCGACGATACATCAAGTTACCTCCACCAGTAGCAACAATCCCAAAGTTTCCAAATTCCTGTTGGGCTCCAATCAAGAAGTCTGTATTAATCTCCCTAAACCGTCGTATATCCTGAATATACTGACCGTTAACAAATCCTGGGGGAGGTGCGGACTGCCTTTGTGAACCCGTCGGCAGGTTGTATTCCGAATCGCGAGTATAATAGTCCTGTCCGACCCTACCTTGAAGGTACAACCAATCAGTCAGGTTATATCTGGCAGTCACATTTCCATATACCCGGTCCCTTACATTATTCTCAAAACGAGATAAGGCAAAGTAGGGATTGGTTCGGTTGGTAAATCTTGAATATTTGATTTCATCTCCATTTTCATCAAAAGCATTCTCCTCCAACAAGTCCAAAGGCATAGTAGTAGCCAGGGTGTAGATTACTACGGGACTAAAATCCTGCTCGGCAATATTCGGTGGATTTTTACGATCCTCACGCGAATAATTCAAATTACCCGACACTTTCAATTTGCCAATATTTTGAGTAAAACCCAGGTTTATGGTATTTCTCCTGTATTCTGATCCAGGTAATATTGCTTCACTGGTCATATCTGACAAAGACAAACTCAGGCCACCGTGTTCGCTTCCAGAAGAAATAGTCAGTGTATTGGACCAGGTGTGACCATTCCGATAGTAATCCCTTACCTTATTAGGCTGAGCGGTATAGGGTACTTCCAGATTGTCAAACAAGATCTGAGTCATGCCCGGTTCAATCTTTTCTCCAAAGCTCCAAACCCCGGAAGTAGGGAAAGGTGCATCAGGTCTCACACCTCCTTCTCCCTGACCATACTCATATTGATAGTCCGTATAATCAAGCGGTGTATCATGTGTATAATTGGTGTTAAATTCTACCTGAATACCGGTTCCCTCTGCGCGGTTTTTGGTAGTAATCATGATCACACCATCCTTGGCACGTGCACCATACAACGCTGAGGCAGCCGCACCTTTCAATACGTTCATCGAAACGATATCGTCGGGATTGATACTGCTTAAACCATCACCACTATCTGAGCGACGATTACTTCCCACCTCACTTACATCACCACGAACTCCAAAGTTGGTATTGTCGATAGGCACCCCATTCACAACAATTAAAGGAGAATTATTCCCGCCGAAAGAGGAGACGCCTCTGATCCGGATCTTACTACTACCCTGGGGTCCGGAGCCAAGCGTAGTGATATTCACACCGGCTACCTTTCCCTGAAGTGCATCCACAAATTTGGGAGAACGATTAATCGTGACTTCCTCGGCAGCTACTTTGGATGTCGCATAGCCAAGTGTCTTTTTCTCACGTTCAATACCCAAGGCTGTCACAACCACTTCTCCTAATTGCAATACATCCTCTGACAGCGTCACATCAACAACGGATCTACCGCCGATCTCCACTTCCAGGGTATTGAAACCCGTGTAAGAAAATTGTAGGGTAGTCGCATCGTCCGGTACATCAATCGTGTAGCTCCCATCAAAATCAGTGGCTGTACCTACTGTGGTACCTTTGACCACTACGTTTACCCCAATGAGTGGCTCACCGTCCTCAGATGTAACCGTTCCGGTAACGGGAGCGAATTGAGGCATGGAGGAGGCAGTAAGTGCGACTGATCGGAACTTATCAGCAGCCGTCTTACCGGCAGGTTGCATGCTGATACTCCCTTCTGCTTCTATCTTCTCAATTTGCATGAGCTTTTTACGCAATTTCCTGGCATTCTTATTACCCAGGCGGTCATCCTTATAAATAATGACATACTTTTCGTTGACCGATTCATAATTGAGATTGGTCTTATCCAGGAGCCTTTCTATGGCACCTTCCAGACTTTCATCCTTTTTGAATTCAAAGTCTACCTTAATATCCTCCAGCAATTCAGTTTCGTATGAGAAGAAAACTTCATAAGTCTCACTCATTGTTTCCAGAATCTCTGACAGGGATTGCTGCTGCAGGTCCATATCGGGTGATAGCCCTTCGGTAGCAGCCAGCCATAACGGACTGATCAGCAAGAGAAGTACCCATGCTGTCGGTCTCATACCTTTAAATAAATTAGCAGTAATCATAATTTAAACTATTTAGATTCTCATCTTGATTTGTAGATATAGTTCCTATTCGATAACATACACCTCAGACTCTCTGCGGATCGTCAACCCGGTCACAGTTTTATCCAGGACCGAAATGGCCGTCTCAAGGTCATTTACCGGTAAGGGGAAATTGATTTCCCTGGTGTGGTCTTCCATATTTCTTACCTCAATAGTAACTCCATAGATATCCTCCACTCTATTTACCACTTCGATCAGTGGTGCACCTCTGAAAGTCAGTACGCCATCCTTCCATGAGGTATGTATATCAGCCATTTCCCTTTGTCTGTGGGTAATGTGTCCATCGGACTGACTGTAGATAACCAGATCTCCTTCATCCATCTCAATGGTGCTATCCAGTGTTGGCAGAAAAAGCTGAACTTTTCCTTCTTCCAGGTATACGGTAGTCTGGTCTTCCTGTGTATTGACATTAAAGGTGGTGCCAAGGACCTCGACAATGACATCTCTGGTGATTACGTGAAATTTCTGTTGACTCTCTGGCTTTTTTTCAACTTCGAAGAATGCCTCACCTTCTAACCATATTTGTCGGTCCTGATCATCCACCCAATTCGGTGGATACTTCACCGTACTATTCGCATTGAGTCGCACCCTGGACCCATCCGACAGCTGGAGGCTTCTTTGTTCACCAAATGCCGTTTCAATCACATCCATGCTGTTCCTGGTACTAAAAATCCAGACAGCCGAAGCCAGCAATATTAGTAGTGATGCTGCTATGGCCAGATACTTGTATGGCAAAATTCCTGATCGTCCAGGTTTTGCAAAACCTGTTTCTTCTTCTGGCTTGACCTCGATTCTATTCAATACAGCTGCCAGAATGCTCTTCGAAATCGAGTCCTGAAGACGAGGGTAGTCCTTAACTTCATCCCAAAGCCTCTCCATGGTCCGTTGGTCCGGAGGCCTGGAGGAATGCTGTATCATTTGAATTAATTTTTTCAAATCCTCTTCTGTGCAACGATTTTGAAACAGCTTTTCAATTAGTTCTTCACGCGTGTGTTCGTTCATTTACTCTTTCCTACTTCAGTTTCACAAGGTTTTTACTTACATCCAGCCAAAGAGGTGCCTGGTGGCCTACCATCAAGTGACCACTAGCATCAAACAATCTCTGCTCATCAACAAAATTTTGTCGAAACTCCTCTAGCTTAGATTATATTCTCTCTACTATATATCTATCCAAACAAAAGTTGAAAAAGGATTAGTCGATTGATAACTTTTTATTAAAAAAGCATTAATTTGTATGTATCAATTCGTTCTTTCTATAACAAACTGCCAGGAGACGAATCAACATTTTCTAACGGTACGACTGATTCTTTAAATAGTGACTAAAGCTGATTTACATAAACACTTATCCCTATTTAAGCAAGGGAACATTCGCAGTTTCGAATGTCTGTACAACTACTATCACGAAAAGGTCTACTACTTCTGCCTGTCTCTTACCAAATCCAGTCAGGATGCCGAGGAAATCACAGCTGATGTGTTTGTAAAGCTTTGGGAGAGAAGGAGAATGGTGGATGAAAAAGTATGTATCCGACCATTGCTCTTTAAAATTACCCGGGACCTTACCTGGAACTTTTTGAAGAAGATGTCGAAAAACAAAGTGAAGAAGGAAAAATTTCTGGTTAACTGTTCCTTATCGATAATCAACGACAGTGAAAACAACCTCATCTTCGATGAGTATATGAAGCATTTGGAAGATACAGTAGGGAAATTGAGTCCGCAGCAAGCCAGGGTATTTACACTGAGGTTCTTACAAGGTATGGACCTAAATGATATTGCGAGAGAGTTACAGATCTCCAAAAACACCGTAAAAGTTCACTTATCCCACTCCAAGCGTTTTGTATTGGACCACCTGCCTCTCCAGCCTACCACCCTTTTGATCTTTTTATTTGTATTCAGTCTCGGCAGTTGAAGCTGCCGGTAATTGAGGATCGGGTATCGATCTATCCTTACGAGTAGGTTTTGAACCAGGAGTTGCACCTCGAAAGGGTACTTACCTATAGCCGGCGATATTGGGCTAAAGCCCTTTTTCTTTCTACTGTCACGTCCTGCCGCTAAAGCAGCCGGTAATTGAGGATAGGGCTTACACTTCCACGATATACCTTTTTCTTAGCTCAGTTGGTCATGTTTCTTTATGAATCCGGGATCGATTTCAACTCCCGACCCTATGCCTTTGGGTAAATGCAGAATCCCATTTTCGGGTTTTAATGACGAAGTTTTGCATTCAAAGGGTATACCGGTACTCAGGCCTTTGTATTCGTGGAAAGGACCGGCGTTGGGAATTGCCGACACAAATTGCATCATGTAAATGTATCCAAGACCCGTACCCGAAATATGGGGAACACAGGGATAGCCCCTGGCCTCAGCCATGCGAGCAACTTTCATACAACGGATCATTCCACCAAAGTAAAACAGATCCTGCTGTACCATTTGCACCGAATCAGTTCCAATCAACCAACGAAAATTCCGGATACTCACCTCTCCACCACCGGATGCAATGGGGATAGTCAAGGCCTCCGAAGTCTCTTTCCAGTCCTGATACCAGTCAGTGGGTACGGGCTGTTCGAACAGATCTATTTCATACTTCTCCAGCAACCGCCCAATCCGGATGGCCTCACTGGCATCGTAACTGCCGTTGCAGTCTGCATATATCGTGATATCATCGGGAAAACTCTCCCGCATTAATGGAATCAATCGCTCGGTCCGACCTTCCGGGACTTCCGGATTACTTCGCCGCCCGCCTATTTTAAACTTAACTGCCTTTGCCTGGGTTTCCCGTTGCCTTTCCTTGATCCTCTCCACGCTTTCTTCGGCAGACAAGCCCCGTCCATTATTGGCTCTGTAGATCGCTATTTCGCGATTGTGAATGTCACCTATTAATTCTCCCATACTCTTACCTGCAATCCTCCCCATCATGTCCAGGATAGCCATTTCTACCTGAGCCACCGGGATCCACAAGGTATATCCCTGGTACTTGTAATTATTCCTGTACATGAATACACCATCAATCAAATCATCCAGGTCCCGGGCATCTTTTCCAATGAAGAAAGGATTAACCAGCATCAGCTGAATCGGATAAAGATGGGGCATCCTCATATTATGGCAAACACAATATCCTTCTGCTCCCTCTTTGGATCGCACCCTGATCATGTAATTATCTTCATACTTGAGCAGGTCACAAGAATCTATGATGACCGGATCTGAAAACAACTCCCTTTTAAAAACCGACCGGGCCAACACCTCGTCGAGATCTGAGTAGTCTACTCCTTTGTCATTCAGTATCCTATCAGATCCGAAAGGTAGAGTAAGGGCTGCACCCCCGGCCATTGTTGACGAAATAAATCCTCTTCTTGTGGTCATGATTTCATGATTTACTGTTGTACAAACCTGTATCACCTAGTTCAAGCAATCTCATCAGGTCCGCATTAATAGCCTTTTTGTTGTATACATTCCGGGTCTCAAAAGGATCCTCATGGTGGTCATAAAGTTCCCATTCAACGGAGTCACGATAATATTTGGTTAGACGATATTCAGGAGTTCTGACGGACACGCCATCGCGAAAATATCCATAAGCCGTGTTTCTCCAGTTCGGATCTGTGCCAGATCTCAGCAAGGAAGACAGACTATGACCGTCCAGATTACCCGGAGGATTAAGGGAACACAATTCAGCAAATGTCGGGTATATGTCCACCGTACTTACGACCTCAGGTACTTCATAATGGCCAATCCCTGGTCCTGCCATGATGAAGGCACTGCGCAAGGCCCAGTCAAAAATGGTATGCTTTCCCCATACCCGTTGATCTCCCAGGTGCCAACCATGATCTCCCCATAACACAATGATGGTATTTTCTTCCATGTCCAGTTCTCTCAGCTTGTGGACAACCTTTCCTATCTGGGCATCCGTATAACTCACACATGCATAATAAGCATGTCTCAATTTCCTGGCATATTCATCTGAAATGGATGCATTCAGGCTCACCTTTTCTTCCCCTAGTGCGTATTGATTGAATTCTCCGCTTCCATGCAGGCTGGCCCTGGATATATTATCAGGTAGATCCGGAGCCGGAGATAAAGGAATGTCCTCTTCCGAATACATGTCCCAGTACTTTTGGGGAGCCGTAAACGGTAAATGAGGTTTAAAAAAGCCGACAGCGAGGAAAAAGGGATTCTCCTGCTGAGACAACTCTTCCAACTTCCGAATAGCAATTTCTGCAGTGAGACCATCAGGATAGCCTTCATCATTCACATTTCCGGCTTCATAGGGTTTCACTTGTTTTTTCCTGCTCTGACGATTGCTTCCGTCTGCATAAGCAAAAAACGCATTCCAGCCAGTCTCCCATTTACCGGGATTGAAGAGAAATTCGTCAAAACTATGTGGCAACTCCAACTGATCCGACCGTGGCTCTTCATAACCATATACATATCCATCAGCTGAGTGTGCTATCTTACCTATACCAATGGTAGTATAACCGGATCTGCGAAACAAATGAATGAACGACTCGGGATTATCTCCTTCGGGACTGATCGAAATACTATCAGCAATAATCGAATTGCGCAAAGCGGATTTCGATCTGGGGTACTGCCCCGTCAAAAGGCCATACCGTGAAGCACCACAGGTCGGAACAGTCACAAAGTGGTTGGCAAAAAGGGTTCCTTTCTCAGCCAGGGCGTCCATATTTGGTGTCTTGACCACCTTATTTCCATAGCATCCTAATTCCGGACGAAGATCATCAACACAGATGAAAAGGACATTTGGCTGCTGTGCTATCACCGGAACAATAAGACAGAACACAAGAATGGATACCAGATAGCTTACTATTCGCATAAATCTTCTATTTAACCCTAAATCTATAGTTCTCCATCGAGGCTATCTCAATCATTTGCATGATTAAACCCGGACTATGCATTAGGCCTTCTATTACCATAACATCAAAATGGAACGCCTTTACCCTCATTCACATATTGTTGAAATAATATTACCACATAAGATTAGGAGTCATCCCGACCTTGAATGTAACCTTTAATAGCAGTGTTGTGCCAGTCAATCAAACCAGAGAGTTCGTTGTTCTTTGCAAAAAATCGAACCCTCAAGGTTACTTTAGATCTCTCTATTCTTCACATAATAGATATAGCCGGGATTTCCACCGGATTTCAATCAAAGAAACAACTTGTCCTAAACACTATAGCCGGTGTCAAGAATTAACAAAGAAATAATCGTTGCACAACAACACTATTTCCCCCTGTCCTGCTTATATTCCCGTTGCCATTTTTAACTGTAAACGAACCAGCCACCATTCTATTTATCGTAGTTGACTACCACTAAAACTCTAGATTATATTTCATGAATAAAATTCATATTGAAGCGAAACTTAAGGACGAATTCGGTGACATCCTTACCCCTGAAGTGTTGAAGGCTCTGGTTGAAATGTCTGTGCACAATGATAAAATTCATGATTTGATGCAACAGAGAATGAATCGCCGCAAGCAGAGAATAAAAAACGGCGAAGTTATTTCATTTCTGGATCCCAAATCCACCATTGCCGGCACAGATCTACTTGTATGGAAGGTCAGGAAAGGTAATTTTGAAGGAGCTGAAATACCAGAGGACCTGCAATGTCAATGGATTCAGGGTACTGGCCCTGCCGCCAGACCCGGAGCCTCTACTCAAACTAACCTACGCAATGTTGCATATGCTTTATTGTCTGGTGCCGATGGCTGGATGTTTGATTGTGAAGATGCTTTGGGGCAAGTGACAGATATGTCTTTGCAGCATCAGCGCAGCCTGAAAATGGGTATCAGAAGAGACGTCAGGTTTATGGAGGTGGCGCGGCAGGTTGCCAATGAGATGAATACATGGTCCCAGGCATTTTTTGGACGAAATATCGTTCATGACTGGAAAGAACAACTTGATTTCACCACCATCATCTGCCGGGCCAGAGGGCTGCACCTGGACGATCGTCATTTTCATGTAAATGGAGAACCACTGGCAGCATCCATTGTCGATCTAACCTTATATGTAGCCAACAACTATCGAACCCTTCAATCGCACAACCGGTCGATTGTCCTTTACCTGCCCAAGATTCAAACGGCTGAAGAAGCGGCGTGCTGGAACACCTTGCTATCCGCCATTGAAAACTTACTGGGTCTTGAAGATGGAACGATTAAGGTCTATGTACTCGTAGAACAACTCGAAGCAACGTATCAACTGATGGAAATACGAGCAGCTTTGGGTAGACATTTTGTGGGTTATAATACCGGAAGGTGGGACTACATAAACAGTGTGTCAGATGCCCTGGCGGGAGTGCCGGATTTCATCAATCCGAATATTGAAGAGATTGGCATGACCTACGGGTATATGCGTCATTACGAAAACAGGGTTCGGCAGGTAGTCAATCAACCTGATGCGGCGGGGAATTTTGCTTTGTGGCAAGGTGGTATGGAACCAAATATTCCGGTGGGGTCCAAGGCTGGAGTCAAAGCCAGTATGGATAAAGCGGTGGCCGGTGCTCAGAGAGAAAGGGATGCCGGTGCCAGTGGCAAGTGGGTTGCTCATTGGAAAATGGTACATATTGTCAGACCGGTATGGGAAAAAGAAGGTCAGGTAAATCAATTGGGAAGAGCCTTTCCACTGGCGACCTATTCTCAGAAAGATGCCGAAGACCTGATGCTGCTTGAACCGGCTGAGCGATCTGTTCGCGGAGCGAGAAATTTGCTCAGTGTGGCACTTCAGTATGGCAATGCCTTCGGACAGGGTTTTCAGGCTGCTGCACTAAAACCAGCCGATTTCTTTGGAAATGATGACGTTTTGTATCTCATGGAAGATATGGCTACCGGAGAAATCAGAGTCAGCATCCTTTGGGAGTGGGTCCACAAGGAAGCCGTTCTGACAGTTTCAGATCCGGAAACCAATGTAAGGGAAGGAGATGTTTTCACCATGGAACTCTTTGATCGGCTATTGAAAGAAGAGTATGAAAAGTTGTTGGAAGCCGGCAACCGGGATGTCCACGATGACTCCAAAAAAACGACCTTACCCATTGCCAGGGAGATAGTACGGACTTATGTAAAATCAAAGCAGAAAATTCCCTGGTACATTGATCTGTTGAATATTAATCTTAATAATGAAGATCTAGATACTGCGAAATACAGAATTGATCTTTATGTAAAAACACTATTCACAGAAAACAAACGCATTACTGCAAATCTTGATCTTTGATTAAAAAATGAATTAAATCCGATATGCATAGAAGAAAATTCCTCAACCGGACAGGAGCACTTGCAGCAGGTTATTCCATACTGGGGCACGGGTATACTATGTCATCAAAAAACGAGGTTCAACAGATCACTGGGGGGAGTATGCAACATTGGTTTGGCTACTACGACAAATGGCAAATTGATTCTTCAGGCAGGTATGCTCTGGCTAATGAGGTGGACACCTTTTTCAGATCGCCCAAAATGACTGACCAACTGATTGTGGGCGTTATTGATCTGCAAAATAACAACAAATGGACACCCATCGGAACATCTCAAACCTGGGGATGGCAGCAGGGATGCATGTTGCAATGGATACCTGGACAGAGTCAAAAAGTCGTCTGGAACGACTACGAATCCGGGCATTACATCAGTCGTGTATATGACATGAAAAGCAAAAAGACCAGGACGTTGCCAAGGGCTGTATACACCCTCAGTCCAGATGGATCATACGCATTGTGTGTGGATTTTGATCGCCTTCAGTTTTTCAGACCGGGATACGGATACCCCAGTAAAACAGGTGAGCAGACCTGGCCCAAGTCACCGGATGACTCGGGAATCTATAAAATGGATTTACAATCGGGCAAAAGTCAGTTGATCGTATCCTACAGACAACTGGCAGCCATGGAGCGTAAGGAGGGGTCTACCAGCGATTATTATCACTGGTTTAATCATCTTCTCATTAATCCCTCAGGAACCCGGTTTATTTTTCTGAATCGCTCCCGGCCGGCTGCTTCGTACCCGGAAATGAGAGCCTACCTTAAAGAACACCCTGACTTTCGAAAACCCGGCTTTAGCAGCATGTATGTGACCCGTGCCATTACGGCCAATACTGACGGAACTGACTTATATCCCTTGAATGACAGTGGACAATTTTCTCATTTTATCTGGAAGGGAGACCATGAGATTTGTGCATGGGCCATACCGGAAGGACAGTCGGAGGCAGCGTTTTTTGATTTCAGAGATAAGACCAAAGAATATGTTCAGGTTGGGAAAAACATTATGACTCATAATGGTCATAACACTTATGTGCCCAATACCAATTATGAATGGATTCTGAATGACACCTATCCACTCGGTGATGAAAGACTGCAGGAACTATACCTTTATCATATACCCACCAGAAAAAAAGTTAGTCTTGGAAAGTTCCATGAACCCGAAAACTTTTCCGGAGAGTGGAGATGTGACTTACATCCACGTTGTGACCAACAGGGTAAAAGGGTGTTTTTCGACTCAACACATAATGGAGACAAAAGACAAATGTATATGATCGACATTGAAAATATTATTAACTCTGCCTAATCCCCCAGAATGACTATGCTAATTACCATCTTCTGTTTACTGTCTGGTTTATCTCAAAACCTTACCAATAGTTCAACAGAAAAAGTGGAACTTCTATCATTTGCTTCCGAATACCTCTTTTTTACAGCAGAAGAAGATGTGCTTCAGACGGAAAAAGCAAGGTTTGCTGCCATGGTTGTCAAAAACTTTGAAGTACTGGATAAATTAATTAGTGAAGATCTGTATTATATCCATTCGAATGGAAATATAGACACAAAGAAAACTTTTATTGAAGCAATCAAGAATGGCAGTCGTAGTTATGATGATATTACCATCGAAGAACCCATGGTCCGTATATATGGTGAGGTAGGCATTATTAATGCAAAATGTATTTATCATCGCGTAGATGACGAAGGCAAAAACAACAACCTAAAATTGCATTACACCTCTGTCTATGCTCTTCTTGAAGGAAGATGGCAACATATATCCTGGCAGTCTTACAAGGTGTATTAAATCTTAATCCATCAAACGAGCATACTGTCAGATTACTAAGTCAGGTCATTACACTTAGCTCTGGTGAAATTTGACTCTATGACAACAGCTGGCAAATAGCATCCGCACACTCAACCGTATTTGCAGATCCGCCCATATCGGGAGTCAAGGCCAACTTTTCTTTCAATGCCGTTTTGATGGCCGCAATAATCTCATCTGCTGCATCTACATGCCCAAGATGCTCCAGCATCATGGCACCACTCCATATGGCAGCAATGGGATTGGCAATTCCCTTCCCGGCAATATCGGGAGCAGAACCATGAACCGGTTCAAACATAGATGGAAAATCATACTCAGGATTAAGGTTTGCAGACGCCGCTACACCAATTGTACCGGCAACAGCAGGAGCTAAATCCGATAGAATGTCTCCAAACAGATTTGAGGCAACCACTACATCAAACCACTCAGGATGTAAAACAAAGTGAGCAGTAAGAATATCTATATGAAACTCATCCGTGTCAATATCCGGATATTGTTTCTTTATTTCTCTAAATCTGCTATCCCAATAGGGCATGGTATGTACAATCCCGTTGGATTTAGTAGCGGAGGTGACCTTTTTTCTTCGATTTTCTGCCAGCTTAAAAGCATAGTTCATAATACGATCAACACCCGTGCGTGTAAACACACTTTCCTGTATGACCATTTCCTGCTCCGTATTTTCATAGATTTTTCCACCTATTTCTGAATATTCACCTTCATTGTTTTCCCTGACAACCACCATATCAATATCTCCGGGTCTCTTATCCTTAAGGGGACACGGAAGTCCCGCCATATTTTGCACCGGCCTGATATTTACATATTGCCTGAATTTTCTACGAATTGGTATAAGAAGCCCCCAGAGCGAAATATGATCCGGAACCCCGGGAAAACCCACAGCCCCCAAATAAATAGCATCACTGAATTGAATTTCATTCAACCCATCTTCCGGCATCATACGGCCATTTTTCAGATAATATTCACAACTCCAGTCCAATTCCTTCCAATTAAACGAGAGGTCGTATTTTGAAGCGATTTTTTCCAGAATTTTAACACCTTCTGGCATCACTTCATGCCCGATTCCATCTCCTGGTATCAGCGCAATTTCGTATCTTTTACTCATATTTATTTACGGTCAAATTATCACGAAAAATAATGGTATTGTTTCAAATAAATCCATTTTATCAAGAAATAAATGTCGGGCATCTGACGACATATTTGATCATGCTTTTTTCCTGCCTGAGCACATCTGTTTTTGCCCAGCCTGATGGTCCCTGGCCATGGGTTAATTCAGCCAGTCAATCAGATGAGGTAAGCATTTTGCTCATGGGCGATATGAACCTGCAACACCGCGATGATCCGGCTGATGCTTTCGAACATTTTATGCCTACACTGAAGGCTGCTGACCTGAGGTTTTGCAACCTGGAAGGACCCTTTGCCGGTCCGAGTGACCCACTGATTCATGACATTCCACACAAGAAATCCTGGCGACATTCTGACCCCGAAATGGTGGAAGGTCTTGTTGCTGCCGGATTTGATGCTGTTGGTGTAGCAAACAATGTTACTTACCCTTACACTGCTCTCCTGAAGAGTCTGAAGGTTCTTGATAAAGCCGGTATTCCCCATACCGGTGGAGGAAACAATAGGGCAGAAGCCATCAAACCGGTAATCCTTGAAGTCAAGGGAACAAGAATTGGAATCGTTCAATATGCTACAACTGTCTTCCCCTTTGATCATGCTGCCACTGAGACCCAACCCGGGATCGCCGAAGTAAAAGTAACCACTTCATATCAGCCACCGCCTAACCTTGACAAACCGGCACAACCTGCCATTCCAGTGGCCAACCCTGATCCAGCATCCCTTCAATCTATGAAAGACAACATTCATTCCCTGAAAAATGAAGTAGATGTTGTAATAGCCTCATACCATTGGGGTGTTTCCAACATGCTTGAACCCGATGAATATCAACGTATCATAGCCCGTGAGGCTATTAATGCCGGAGCAGATCTCATCCTGGGGCATGGTGCCCATAAATTGCAGATCATTGAAATATGGAAAAACAAGCCCATCTTCTATTGCACCGGCAATGCTGTTTTTGACTGGTGGAAAATAAGAAAGAGCCTTAATGGTCTGTTGATACAGGCAGTGGTAAAAGACAAAAAACTGAAAAGAGTTTCTTTTGTGCCCTTGCAAAGAAATGAAAACAACCAACCTATACTTTATGACCCTGCGACCGGAGTCGGAAAGGAATTGGTACATCGAATAGATGTATCAGAAGGCATGCATCGAGCAAGACTGCGTACAGAGGGCAAGGAGATCGTCGTACTTGATGCTGATCATAAGGAGGAAATTCCGGTACTTGAAGAAAGCTGGGAAGCCGGGGGTTTCGAGAGGCCGGAATGCCTGGTTTTTGACCCTCAAAATGAGCAATTGCTGGTCGGTAATATGAATGGTGATCAACCCGGTGACGGATATATTTCAAGGGTTTCAAAGTCGGGAGAAATCATAGAAAAAAAATGGATAACCGGCCTGAACGAACCCAAAGGGATGGCCATAAGTGGAAATACACTATGGCTAAATGACATCAATCAAATTGTCAAAATTGATATTGCGATGGGTGAAATTGTAGAAAAAATTACGGTTCCCCTGGTTGTCGAATTAAACGACCTGTCTATTGACCCGGAAGGTACTCTATTCACCAATGACGCTGATGGCCATAAAATGTATGTTCTAAAAAATGGAAAACCGGAAATCTATTGGGAGGATGTTTCCCGGGGAAGGCCAAATGGCGTACTGGCCGAAGAAAACCGATTGCTGGTGGCAACCACAAATTCCCACAAGCTCCTGTCGATTGACAAAGCAACCAGATTGGCACATGTCCTTTCAGATGACGTGGGTAGAGGTGATGGCATAGAAGCGGTAGGAAACGGGGGATATTTGATATCGGATTATAGTGGCCGAATTTTTTATCTGACTCCGGAAGAGTTCTTGCACACCCTGCATGATTCGCGTGGTCAAAAGCTAACGGCAGATTTTGAATTTGTACAGAAGGACAATTTACTGGTTGTTCCTACCCACCAAAATCATACGATCAAGGCCTTTAAACTTCAGTTTCCGAAAATGTAGGTATGGAGAGATTCTGCTCTATCATCCAATAATAGAACTTTGGAACCAATACATCTAATCTTGAGCTGTCGATTATGATAAGATGCTAATCACTTGTCATACCAAGGCTATGAAACAGAAACCTATTTCTTAATATAAACAATCAAATCATCTACAAAAGAAAGAAGTGTCACCTCCAGGTTCCCATTCGAAATTTCAATAGGACCTACACTTAATTCACCACCCGGATATGATGGCTTCCAAATTGCTATTGAAGCGTTCCCCGAAATTAATTGCAAATCAGACACGATCAGGTTCTGCTCTTTTAGCTCCTGATCGTCTACACCTGGAACTGAAGAAAGATAAATGATAGCTTCATCCGGTGATGAAAGAACCATCTGGACTTCTCCAGGACCTGATACCACCTTACCATGAATTCCCAGGTCGGGATAATTAACTAATCGATTCCAAAATTCTCGTAATATTCCGGCATCTTTCTCAAATGTATTATGCCCCCAGGGGCTATATCTCTCTCGCTCCTTATCCTTCTTGCTCAATCCCTTTTGATAGATATCAATTAACTGGGACTTGGCCATAAACCACCGCCAAACATATTTACGCAAGTGATTCCTATGGCCCGATTCAAAATAGGTTAGTGAATTCTTGTGTTTTACATCCGCAATATGAACAACTCCCGGAAGGTCAAGGCTTTCCTGTGGACAGTAAGGCTTTCTAAATTGCAACCTGATTTGCTTAGAACTTGTAGCTGAATCATAAAATTCATCATGGTTTTTTCCCTGTATAATTATATTCAATCGCTCATGGGAATACAACCAATCACGCATCTCTCCAGGTGGTGTAAAATCAGTATCGATGCCCAGTAATGGTGTCTTGTCAGGTCGTAATTTTTGATATTTTTCAAAGAAAAGTCTTGTTGTTTCGTCAATGAAAATTTTCATGTCCTCCAATTCCTCAGCATCCATCGCGTGCAAAAAGGGCTCATGGCAGAGATCATAGTATATGTTATCATACTCTGCAGACTCCTCAATCAGTTTCCACAGAATAGCTGTTTGTATCTCATACAAATCTGTTTTACCCCTGGCAAGAGATTGCCAGAAACCAGCTGTACTTTTATCGGGACGAATAAAGGCTGTTTCAGGGTGAATGTTATTTTCTGGTAAATAGTAACCATCTCCCTGCCACCAGTGGCCACCACTACCCTGGGGAAAAATGAGCAAGTGTACAATGATGTCATTTTCTTCAAAATGCCGCATGATCACATGAAATCGCTCCCAGAAGGAATCATCCCAACTGGTAAGATCAAATCTGCCATCGGCAGTTTTTTTAAATGGGGAGTAATCACGATAATAAGCATGATATAACCTTGCCCGACAATGATTCATACCAAATTCAACTGCCCACCTGGTCCAGTCTTCGTATTCGTAATTATCAAAAAACAAGTGTTCAAAATGACAGCCGAAAGCCAGGAGTGGTCTCCCTTTATACGCAATATAGTTCTGCTCAGTTCCTTGTCTTTCAACTGTAAGTCCTGCCTCCTTACTCTTTGGTTTTCCAATAAATGGACGGAACGAATAAGGACAGAGGCTGGTTGTTGTTACCAATCCTGATAAATTGCGAACAAATTTCCTACGAGAAGTCATTAAATCAGGTTATGCTATTTTCCGTTTGTGACAAAGGGCATCTTTCCCACATATTTTGGCAAGGTCTGCCCGGGTCAGTTTAAACCCTGGGATGGTGCCTACTTGCCCCACCTCAATATGCCCTGTTGCAGGATCATTGGTAAGCTTCGGTCCCCTGACAACTGTAAGATCGAGCCCTTCCTGTTGTCTCAAAAAGGCTATATGTTCCCTTCCGTCGAGCAAGGCATTTCTTGATCCTTTTCCTGCCAAATGCTTCATAATAAAAACAATCAATTGATCCATAAATCCAGGATTATCGTTCTTGCCATCTCGCACACCACCACCTGTAAGTGTGATGAGACGATTAACCCCATGGCTTTTCATTGCATCTACAATAAACCTGCTTGATTTTGTCTGAAAGTCTGAAGGGGATCCCTTTACGTGTCCGGCCAAACTGAACACTGCATCTGCATTCTTTATCGTCCTATGAACATCATCAACGTTTAGCAGATCACCCTTAATTATGGTCAGGGGTTCACTCTCAATGGATACTTTTTCCGGAGTTCGAACCAAAGCTCTGACACTAAATCCCTTTTCAAGTGCACCAGCCAAAAAGTGCTTTCCAGTCTTGCCGATAGCTCCAGACAACGCAATGGTCATAATTACTATTTATTAATGCTTAACCATGATTGACGAACCAATTTTGGAATCGCCATCCACCTGTATCCTGCAAAAATATATTCCTGAAGGCAAACTACTAATATCATATCCTTTGCTCTCCCTTCCTGAAAATTGCATAACCCGGCAACCAAAATGATCATACAGCACCACTTCAACATCCTGCCCATCTAAACCATCGATATAAAAGCGATCTCTAACCGGATTGGGATATACCACGTACTCAGGATATTCAAATTCATTATCCGAAACAGTACCGGAATCAGACAACTCAAAACTAAAAGTCTCACTGGTGTCAGAATAAATAAGGTTTTCACTAATGGCCTGGACACTCATTTCATGGGTCACATCGGCCTCAAGATCCTCCCACAGAAACTCATTGTCTCGCACAGCAAGCGAAGTACCCTCATTTTCCAGGATCACTTTATATCCGATGACATCAATGCTATCCGGAAAATCCCATGTGATCAGCGCCTGTCCAGGGTCAGTGACTTCATGAGAAAACTGGGTCGGTGCCGGCAAATCTACCTGGGGAGGCTCTGAATGCTTATCATAGAATATAGCCAAAAAGGTCTCGGCAAAGGCAAACCGTTCGTCCTGAGCCCGAACCGTCAGAAAGTTCTGACCTTCCTCCAGCCCTCCAATCCTTACTGACCCCGGTTGGTCTGATTTCCCCAGCAATTGGTCATCGGAGTTAAACACATATATCGCTATGGCATCGCCATCGGGATCCGTTGCCTGGACAAATAACTCTATACTATCGGTTGAAAACACCTTGGTCCCATAGGGAGGAAAGGTACTTATGATACTGGGAATGGAGTTCTGCAAATTAGCAACCACCGTCACTTCTTCTGTCTCCGTCCAGTATTGGTTTGCAAAAAGTATTTCCGCCGATAAACTAACTGGTTTATTGTGATCCAGACTCAGAGTGTACGACGGATTCAGTCCAGAAGTGACGGCAACCGTAGATCCATTGAGCTTGTATATTACCTGGGTGATGCTGTCTTCTGACTTCACTTCCAGAAGAATATCTTCATGAGGATAAAACTCTCTTCGACCCTCTCCTACCACAAAATCGTAGTCCGGCAAATCCGTCCCCGAATCCCCAAAATCCACCTGTAATTCCTGCCCCGCCTTGTCAAGGGTAAATTCGCTGACCTGCACCTGGTCACCATAAGTCACCTGCAGGTCATACATACCCAGGAATCCCGGGATCTCCCATTCATCCTCACCTGTATAAATCAGAGTAGTGTCCGTCCACCACTCACCTTTTACCAGGTCAAAATAAGCTCTACCACTCTCCTTGATGGACCAATCTTCGTCATATATTGGACCATTATTTCTCCATTGTTGACCATCCCAGGCACCCCATATGGTAAAACCTTCCATTAGCGGTTCGGAGAAAACAGCATAAAGCACCCTCTCCATATCGTCGTAGCCACTACCATGTGTCATATCAAATTCTGTGACAACCATTGGTTTTTTCAAAACAGCGACTTCAGCAAGCCTCCGCTTTAGTTCACTATACGAAGGAATCTTTTGCCAAAAATGACCCTGCATCCCGATGACATCGATAGGAGCTCCATCATTGAGCATGGTTTGAATGTAGTCAACAAAGCGTTGAGAAAAGTTATTGCCTGATTGGAACAAGTCATATTCGTTGGCCACCAGTTTGATATCAGGACCATATTCTTTAGCCCACTTGTACCATTGACTGTGCTCAAGTGCTCTGTCGCCCCCATTGAGCTTGAGCAAATCACGCACTATTTCACCTTCATGGACCAGCTCATTGACCAAGTCCATTTCATAAATTCGACCATTCAGAGTCCTCATTTGTCCCCTGATATGGTTATGTATATGCTCTCTGATGACATCTTCACGAGTCTTTACTATCTCTCCGTTTTCTACCTGGTCTTTGGCATTAACCACAAACGCCGGGACAGCATTCCATCGTGATATACTGGGCCAAATAGTGGTGTGTCCGCGGTTGGCAATGCCAAGACTATCCAGCCAGTCCATAAAAGACAAATAATTATTGCGGATTCCCTGATTGATCCAGCCGTTCCACTTACCCGCATTGCCTGGAGTGACGGAATTAAAATTGCGAAAATGTAAAAAGTAAGGGTGATTTGAATTGAGATCATTTCCCATCGACTGGATGTCCATCACTCTATCAATCCTGACATTAGTTCCCCATTTAAATGCATGGTCTTTCATCCGGATCCGAATCTTTATGGAATCAACTGATGTCATCAGCTCTTTATTCTCAAATCCGATTTTAATTGGAGCCATCCGTAGAGTAGCAATAGCCTCCCTGGCCCCATCTTTCCAGGATTGTCCGTACGCTATCGCAACAGCAAACAATAAAAAAAATAGTGGAAGGACACCTTTCAAACAAATCTTTTCGATGGTTTGATTAATAGTCATTTTAATTTTATCTGTCAGGAGAAAAAAGAACTACCATAAATAATTATTGCTTCATTATCTTAAATATGGAAGGTTGGGACCCCCCATCTGCATACAGCTTACCAAAATAGATACCTGTTGTAAGTTCAGTGAGATCAAAAGCACTACTCCCAGAACCAAAAAACCGCCTCATCATCTGCCCATGTTGATTATAGATATCAATATTGATTAATTGATTATCAAAGCCCTCAACATAAAAAACATCGTACACGGGATTTGGAAAGACATTAGACGTAATATTCAGAAAATTCGAATTGGACACGGTACTGGAATCAGACACCATAAAACTAAAAGTCTCACTGGTGTCAGAATAAATAAGGTTTTCACTGATAGCCTGAACACTTAGCTCATAGGTCACATCGGCCTCCAGATCTTCCCAAAGAAACTCTTTGTCTCTTACAGCAACCGAAATACCATCATTTTTCAAAATCACTTTATTTCCGATCACATCAACGCTGTCCGGAAATTCCCAGGTGATCAGCGCCTGTCCAGGGTCTGTGACTTCATGCGAAAACCGGGTCGGAGCCGGCAAATCTACCTGGGGAGGCTTCGAATGTTTATCATAGAATATGGCCAAAAAAGTCTCGGCAAAGGCAAACCGTTCGTCCTGAGCTCGAACCGTCAGAAAATTCTGACCTTCGTCGAGCCCTCCGATCCTTACTGACCCTGGTTGATCGGATTTTCCCAGCAGTTGATCATCGGAGTTAAACACATATATGGCTATGGCATCACCATCGGGATCCGTAGCCTGGACAAACAGCTCAATGCTATCGGTCGAAAAAAACTTGGTCCCATAGGGAGGAAAGGTACTTATAATACTGGGACCGGTATTTTGCAGATTGGCAACCACGGTTACTTCTTCTGTCTCCGTCCAGTATTGGTTTGCAAATAGTATTTCTGCTGATAAATGAACCGGATTACCGTGATCCAGGCTCAATGTGTAGCTTGGATCCAGTCCGGAAGATATGGCAACCGTAGATCCATTGAGCTTATATACGACCTGGGCGATGCTATCCTCTGTCTTCACTTTTAGGAGTATATCTTCATGAGGATAAAACTCCCTTCGACCCTCTCCCACCACAAAATCGTAGTCCGGCAACTCCGTCCCCGCGTCCCCAAAATTCACTTGTAGTTCCTGTCCTGCCTTGTCAAGGGTAAATTCGCTGACCTGCACCTGGTCGCCATAAGTCACCTGTAGGTCATAGGTACCCAGGAATCCCGGGAACTCCCATTCGTCTTCACCTGTGTAAACCAGGGTTGTATCAGTCCACCACTCCCCCTTTACCAGGTCAAAATAGGCTCTGCCACTTTCTTTCACTGACCAGTCTTCAGCGTATATCGGTCCGTTGTTGCGCCATTGCCTGCCATCCCACGCTCCCCATACTGAAAAGCCCTCCATCAATGGCTCGGAAAAGACCGCATAAAGCACTCTCTCCATTTCCTGATAACCACTGCCATGCGTCATATCAAACTCCGTAACCACCATCGGCAGCCCCAAGACAGCCACTTCGGACAATCTCCTTTTTAGCTCCTGGTAGGTAGGCATTTGCTGCCAAAAATGCCCCTGCATCCCGATGACGTCTATAGGAGCTCCATCATCCAGCATGGTTTGAATATATTCCGCAAAGCGTTGAGCAAAATTATTTCCGGATTGAAACAAATCATACTCATTCGCCACCATCTTGATATCCGGTCCGTATTCTTTAGCCCACTTATACCACTGACTATGCTCCAGAGCCCTGTCATCTCCGTTCAGCTTTAGTAAATCCCGAACGATTTCTCCCTCATGCACCAATTCATTGACCACATCCATTTCATAGATCTTTCCATTCAGGGTTTTCATCTGTCCCCTGATATGATCTTGTATGTGCCCGCGGATCACCTCCTCACGGGTTTTGACAACTTGCCCATTTTCAACCTGGTCCTTTGCATTGACCACATGAGCAGGGACGGCATTCCAGCGCGAAATACTGGGCCAAATGGTCGTGTGACCCCGATTGGCAATACCTAAGCTATCTAACCAATCCACCACAGATAAATACTTCGTGCGAATACCCTGGTTACTCCAACCATGCCATTTGCCAGCATTTTCGGGTGTGACGGAATTAAAGTTTCGAAAATGTAAAAAATAGGGATGATTGGAAGCCAGGTCAAAACCATTCGACTCGGTGGCTATTACTTCATTGATATTCACGGTGGTACCCCATTTGAAGGCGTGTTCCTTCATCCTTACCCTCACCGAAACGGTATCCCCCGGAGTCAATGACTGCCCATTGCTAAAATTAATCTTAACAGGTCCCATTCTTTGTGCAGCAATCATGGCTTCTGCTTCAGACTTCCAGGACTGCGCGGATAATGATGAAAATGTAACACTACAAATAGCTGCACTCGCAAGTAGCAAATATGAAAGGCTCTTAAAAAGACCAATCGATATCTTCATATAAATGTTGGTTTTGGTTTAAAACGTATAATCTCATCATGCCAAAAGCGAAATCACCACAACCCACCTTGGCCTCATAAAAATGATCATCGGGTTGACGTACAATCCAGCCATTAACTTCCAACTTGTCCAACCCCAAGTCGGCAAGCCTTTGCGCTTCAGCCAGCATGGACGGGTCTCTGGTCAGGTCATACATATCCAGGTAGTAGTGAAGCATTTCGGCAAGGCTGTTTACTACAAAATCATTGGGAAACTTCTCCCGCCGGATCTGTGAAACACATCGGAGTGCCATTTTTTCAAACAATGGGTCCCCGGTTACTTCATAAAAGTAAGCGACTATCCGTCCAAAAACCGGCATGCTACTACTGCCATAACCCGTAACTATCGTCCTGGCAGCTTTACCGTTGACAGGTCTGCCGTCTGTATACAGCGATTCCATATAATACCTTTGCTCATCATTCCAGTGATAGGTATCAATGGCCTCCATGTAGGCCATACCCATATGCAAAAATTGCTTCTGAGCAGGCAACAATTCATAGGTTTTCAATAGCCAATAGGAGAGATATCCTAATTGGTGAATGGAGGACCACTGGGTACGGGGTCTCTGATCATCAATACATCCTACGGTCAGATTGGTGGTTGTATCACGGTGATTCCAATACAACGACCCCACGCCTTGTGCCCATTCCAGCCAATCAGAGTCACCAGTCTTTGTATAAAGGAAGGCAAAGGAGTAAGCCAGAAGCCCTGAATGCTTGATCCATGGCTGTCCGTCCCTCTGATATTGCTCACTTCTCCAATCATCATCCTCAGGATGTCTGACCGCCCAATCGGCATGCCGGTTAAACAGATAGCTGGTGGTGATCTCACCACGAAAGTGATACTTTAATGCCGCAATGGCCTTCATCACCCTGGTACTGTCGATGCTCCAAAGCATCTCCCAGGGAGGTGTTGCTCCTAAGAATTCATGGTACCTGGTCCGGTCAGATCCTGCCTCACCAACACAGAGTGAGTCTGCATAAAAATGGTAATAAATATGCTCACCCCATCCCAACAAGCCGGTGCTATCGTTTTGTGAAAACCGGAGAAAATCCTCGCAATAATCCTCCTTAGCTATGGTATATTGTACATCATCTGTAGTGACTGATAATAATTCAAATAACCTAAGGTTACCCAGATCGTGATACAAATTACTGCCCCATACCGCCCGATCATGGTTTCGGGTTCCATCAGTGGGTGTAATTATTTCTCCGGGAGAGGGGATTGAACTGTTCCTGGCATCAACAACAGATGCCCACATTGATGTTTGCCGGGCTCCATATTCATCCACAGCATATTCCATTATTTGATCGGCATATTTTACCAATACAGCCAAATCTTCCTGAGCGGTCGAAAGCACAAACAGATTGACGATAACAAAAGTCTGTGAAATGACTCTGAACAAATATTTGCGCTTTATTCTATTCAAGACTTAGATGCTTAGAATTAAACCGAGAATATTCATCAATGCATAATCCCGATTAAAAGAAAATAGGCGCAAAAATATTTCGCACCTATTTTTCTTGACAAAAAAAATGAATTATACTCCTTTCTCTTAGAAACTCTCCAACAACTTTGCTTTCACACTTCCATCCTTTATATACTTATTCCAGTCACTCAACATATTTACACTTGCCCCTAAAGCCTGGGCATATGTAGATTGTTGACCAGATTTATCCACAGCTTCCTTCACGTTGGTAGTTAACTCCGTTACACTTACCTGCATACCGCGAGCCAGTCTGATAATCTCATCCTCACGATGATAAAATGACGGGTCTGCATGTACATCTGCTACAGATGGGTCACAATAGATCTTTGCATATCGATGGTTCTCTTCCTCAATGGTATGTTGATAATCAAGTACCTGGTCCAGCCACAATTCGACACCGGTAAATTCCGGGCGGAAGGTGTGCATCCGAATCAGGTTTCTCTGCCTTATGAGGTGAAATAACTCTGCCACATCCCCGACCTTTACACCATCCAATGGTTTATCAATTTCAACATGATGTTTGGTCGGGTCGGAGTTTTGCATTTCTTTCATGACCACCACATCATAATATATGGCTTCATCTGTCAATGTCGGAAGCGTTTTCTCCTCACCTAAATTCTGCTGCCATTCGATCTTCGAATCGATCAAACGATATAGAGAAGCCCCTGCAAGCAAAGCTAATTGTGTTTGGGCTTCATCGGCAGTTTCTTTAGATTTCCATTTCTCCCTTACTTCGTCCAACAGCACTTCGGTATCGGCTGGTTCAATCTGATAAGCAGCCCCTCTGTGAAAAACCTGATGGTTGATCAGGAAAGAATTGATAAAAGTGTCATCCCAGTCCGTAAAAGGTAGCAGACGCAACGTGTCTTCCAAAATGAATGTGGGAGTCAGGCTTCTTCTTTGCATAGTCTGGTCCCTGGCCACCTGACCAAACCGCCCCAGTACTATATCCAGTGGACTTATCATCATAGTACCCATGGCCGCTAATCCAGTGTTGTGAAAAAATGCCCTTCTGTCTATGTTGTTTTTCATCCTGATCTTTTTAATCGTTTACATTTTCCTGCATCTCCGCCTGCTTGATGTAATAATCCAGACTCTCCCGGTGTGGTTGTCCCGTACGACAACGTGTCCTGGCTTCTTCCATAGAAATATTTCCCTGAAAAAATTCACTACAAGCCAGAAAGAACTGGTGGCCCAAAGCAAGTGCCTGAGCGTATAAACTCTGACTGCTACTCAATTCAATGGCCTCTTTCAAATCTATATCCGGCTTTTCATTGAACTTCACCTTTCGGGCTATCTGGATAATTGGGTCAGTTCGGTCATACAGATTAGGCTCAATAATGTATTTGCGCATTCGTGCGGGGTCAGTTCGGGTATAAGCGTCAGTATAACGATCTAGCTCTACGTAAAAACGCTGTGATTCTTCGCCTACGTTTTCAATGACAGAAACATCTTTGTTCCTGTCAGGAGTAAGGTATTTGCGGAAACGAGCGAGGTCATTGGCAAACGATTGAGCAAAAGTATTTTCTATCTTTTCTACCGGAACTACTTCTGCTGCAGGATGCCCTTTCAGGTATGGACTAAGCACTGATTTGTGGAAAGGCTTTCTGCTCCCGCTGTCGTAGGTCTCATGAAGTGTAACCACATCATGATAAATCGACGCATGAGCCGGTCCTGGATATCCTCTGACATAAAATGCCAGGTCAGTTATTCTAAACACCGGTTTGAAAGTCCTGTCGCCTGCCAGGTGGCCGGCCCATCCAAGGATGTAGGCCATTTTCTCCTGTTCTCGATCTGTATTATTCCAGTTATCTCTCCACTTTTCCAAAGACGGCAGGATAAACATGTCTCCGGATCGACTAACACTTCCCCATCGCAGCGCATTGGGAAACTTGCGTATACATTCCTGCATGACCGGACTAAACTCCGGGTCATACGTTGCCACTCTTGCACTGTCTTCAGCGACAGCAAGGTGGGTAATGTGCTCTGACATAATAACTTAATTTAAATACCAAATACAATGGAAGCCAAACTGCCATCTGCCGCCCAAGCTAAAGACCATTACAATCTAGACAGTAACCAATTTATGCTTCTTCAACCAGGACGGATCAATTTCAACCCCCAGACCAGCACCTGTAGGAACTTCCACGATTCCATCCTTACTTGAGAGACTTGAAGTTGTAGAATGTAACGGTATTTCCTTGTTAAATCCCTTAAATTCATGATAGGGACCTGCATTCGGAACCGCAGAGACAAAATGCATCATGTAGAGATACCCCAATCCGGACCCGGAAATATGGGGTGTACATACCTTGTTACGTGCAGCACCCATCCGAGCAACCTTCATCGAGCGGATCATTCCGCCGAAATAAAAAATATCCGGCTGTACCACATCAAGGGCATCGTTACCGATCAACCAGCGGAAATTATGCATACTGGGTTCCTGCTCCCCACCAGCAATAGGCACCGATAAGGCATCGGTCACTTCTTTGGTTTCCTCATACCAGTCGAAAGGAACCGGTTCCTCATAGAAATCAAATTTGTATTCCTCCATGATCCTTCCGATTCTAATAGCCTCCCTACTGTCGTAGGAACCATTGGAATCAGCATAGATAACCATATCGTCTCCGAAGGTTTTCCTAACCAGGGGAATGAGCTTTTCGGACCGGTCTGCAGGGTAATCCTTATTATGACTCATCCGGCCCCCTACCTTAAATTTCAGGGCCTTGGCGCCAACCTCTTCCGTTTGTTTTTTGATCAATCCGATAGATTCTTCAGCACTCTTACCGCGAAAATTATTGGCCTGGTAAACGGCAATCTCTGGATTATGGATATCGCCAATTAACTCTCCAATCGGCTTATTTGCTATTTTTCCTAACAGATCCAGAATGGCAAACTCCAGAGTAGCCAGCGGTACCCAAAGGGCAAGACTTTGCAATTTATAATTGCTCTTATATACATAAACCTCATCCAAAAGCTTTTCCAAATCGCGAGCATCCTTTCCAATAAAAAAAGGCTGTAATCGCCCCACAAAAATGGGGTATAAATGAATCATCTGCATATTGTTACTTACAGATATCCCCTCCATACCATCCTCCGTCCGTACCTTACAGATAAAATTATTGTCCAGTCGCAACAACTCTACTGATTTAATTCGGATTTCTTCTTGAAAGAGCTCTCTTTTCAGAACCGGCCTTTGCAGTACTTCATCCAGATCATCAAATTCGGTTAATGACTTTCGTTGACGACGAATAACAGATCCCCCCAAGGCAGCTGTGGCTATTGATGCGGACGTAACAAAATCTCTTCTTTTCATAATAAATGTGAAATTTTTATGGCCTTACAACAAGAAAAAGAAAATAAGTTAAGTTTCCCTGACTTGCCATTATCTTCATGTAATTTTTACTCCGGTTTCAGCCATACCGGCTGGGTCAATGCACCGTTACCGGCAACATCCCAGGCTGCAAAACGCATCCACTTCTTCTTTCCAACGGTAACCTCTATTTCAAATATATCCCGGCCAAAGGCTGCTTTTTGCCTCATATCTTTAATGATACGATCGGTCTTTTCACCATCGCCGTAAACGACCTCAATAAAATCCAGTGGAAAAGTCCATTCAATTTCCGCCACAACTTTTCTATTGTCACCTTCTCCGGTCACCTCATAATTAGGGATCAGAACTTCACCGGAAGTAACAAAGTACTTTCCAGCTTTGAGTACATCTATTACCGAGCTCATATTATCTACTCCTGGCACCTTGTCTAGCTGTAGATAGTTTACAGGAGACATTCCATAAGTGTCATCATAAGGTGGTTTCCCTCTGTGTCCCAGGTCTGAACGTGCTTCCGATATTGCCAGCGCAAATTTCGGTCGTTTGCCCCTGGACACCATCGCATTGTTGGTTCGATCCCAGAGAGGTAAGAAGCGATACTGTCCCAAACGTACGGCAGAACCATCGATACCCATACCCCATCGGTAACCCAAAGCGAAATAATTCTCATGTTGAAAGTGGTCCTCCTCCAAAATGGCATCCGGGTAACCAGTAGATCTTTTTGCCTGGGGATGCGGCATGGAAATGAGCACATTTTCAATTTCCGCCATACGCATCATATCATCAGGCGTACCGAGGTTATACACAGTATCATATTTGGGGTGAATCTCAATCAATGGTTCACCGGCTTCCCGTCCGGGTTTCCAGTACAGACGACCAGATGGAATAATGTCATAGTGACCTCCCAGGAAAGGAGGGCGGCCTCCGGTACTGTTTTCATCGCTTGGCATTACCAGAAAATTATGGTCGGACTGACTTTCAGCAGCGTCATAATATTCGTCCAGAGTCTGGAGAAACCCATCTCCCCTGTCATGACGAGCCGGACCTCTAACCCCATCTATCACTCCGTAAATATTGATGCCTACTGACTTTATGGTACCAATGTCATTGATTCTCTGATCAAATCCCCCTTTTTCCTTCAAACGTGGTATCAGTCCAACATGATAATGATGACCCATCACTTTGTAACCGGGAAGAGCCTTAAACTTATCCTTGTGAGTATAACGGAGCGCTGCCTCCAATGCTTCCTCGCCGGATCCGGTAACAAGCTCATAGAACACTGGCATACGCTGCCATGTTCCTGGACGGGCATTGTACAGGGCAAAATTTTGTAGAAATTCCTCATCCTCTTCCAGCTCGGCCTGCCTGACACCCAATGCAAACTTATCCTCGGCAGACTTTCGATAGTAACTGTAACCCAGATTTTCCTCGGACTCACGTGCCCAGTAAAAGCTGTGTGGAGGCGGAAAACAAGCAATGGCCACATCACTCATTTCAGCCGCAATCAATCGGTTTGCACTTTTCACTGCTACACTTGCAGGGTGGATACGAGCACCAAAATGATAATCCTGGATATTACCAGCAAGGTCCCGCCAAAGAGTTCTAGAATCATCCACGGCAAAACCATTAAGACCCGCACTGTATTTATATGCCGCCGAAGTATGCTCCGTCCGGCCCATGAGAACCTGTCGGATAAGATTACTCCCTCTAAAAATGTCAAACTGCACATACCCTTTAAATATCCCTGCCTCTACACCGGGAAAGGTAATTTCCAATCGTGATCCATTGGTTTTGATCACCCCTTCACTTACATCGTACCTTGCCACAGCACGTGTCACTTCTGCAGAATCCCGGGGCATTCCAGGATGGTTGGCAAAAGGTTCGGCAGCAGGAATAGATGATTCATGAGACAAGGGTGGTTCATCGCTTAGAAATAAAGGTGCATCCCAAAAAGCATCCCATTTAATTTCATTGAGTTTGTCAACGGTGAGAGGTACTCCCAGCCTACCTAAAGGTTCCGTTTGTTGCTGGGTCACACGCCTGACTCCGGATACTACAGAAAATTCCGGTACCAGATTAACGGCCATCTTCCTCCAGGCCCCATGTAAATCTTGATAACTAAGAGCCCATATTACCGGAGTTCCACCCGAGATTCCCATATCCATGCAAAACCGGTTATCACTTCCATCCCATACAACCCTCAAAGTGTCACCGTGGAGTCCGGCAGTTAAACCCGGCTGTTCAATGTATGAATCCAGGTTCCATTCCTGGGAGAATCCATGACTGGTCCAAAAGAAAATGAATGCAAAAATACAGCAATCAACAAACCTCATTAATGATTCTATTTAACATTCGAATATTAAAAAGCCGCTGTAAGAGAGGTCAAACAGCGGCCATCAACATTAACTGATCAAATGAGTTAACTAAACTTTAACCTACTACTGCAAAAAGGGAACTCATCGAATCCTATCTAAACCTCTTACAAACGGTCATCCTTCTGACCAAAATCTTTTTCCAATTTAATGGTCTGTCCATACATAAATAAAATCTCCTGACGCACAGGTAATGCTTTAGCTCTTGTACCAATGTGAAAATCGTAAGTAGATGAATCCAGAGCTTTGGGTAAATCCTCAATGGAATTTGATATGTTTTCCACGTCATAACTAACATAGCCAGGAACAAGATTTTTAGCATACCTGCCAAAAAAGATCAATAAGCACAGAATGAGCAATTTATATCTAAATGGTATCCTCATCAGTTTAATTCTGTCGTAGAAAATAAATACCTGTTATCATCTATTTCTTCTTTCCAGCGATCCCAGGTATAGTCATCCATTAGCCATTCCTGACTCATATGCGAGACTGCCTTGATACGCTTATTATCTTTAACCATCTCAAAAAATGGCTTATACCAAAAATCCCAAAGTACCTCTTCTCTATATTCGAAGTTCCTTTGTACTCCCCTCGAACTTGATTCAAGAATCATGATGGGTAAATCATGTTGATCAGCAATGTCAAAGAGACGATTAAAATTGGGCCCTTGAAACTGGATTTTGGTTACAAAGTGCGCATCAAGAAACTGCGTGACACTTGTACCTAACCAATTCACATATTCATCTCCCGGATACCACTCCCCGGGATCCCATGATTGGTACCCCGGCTCCATACCGATAACGTGCCACACAAAGCTCACATTTGGCACATCGTGAGCTCTCAGCTTATCGACATAACATCGATAGGCTTCGATATAGAAATCAGGCTCATTTCGGTATACAGGGTGATTCACCTCAAAACCAATGGTCAGGTAGACAGGACGATCCAGTTTTTTGATCAAATTTGCCATTCTTTCCACACGATCATCAAACTCACCTTTGCATAATCTGCTGTACAACGTTTTGTCAAACATCATGACAAATACAGGGCTTACATCCTGGTTTTCTGCGAAGACCGGATAAATATCTTCAAGTACTCTACCTTCAACTAACTTTGTGGACATATCCATAAGTACAGAAGTGAGGATCACCAAACCGGCAGGTCCGTCGTGGCCGGATTGACTAAATAAGTGTTTTTCATCCTGGTCCAAACTGTGTTGATGAGAGAGATACAGCGTTTTGCCATCCGGCGGTTCGAAAGTCGGCTGTAATTTATCCTCTCCGGAATCACAACCTATGGCTACCAGATAACCAAAAAAAATAAGTATCAGCGACCTGTATAAATAAAACTCCTTACTAAAGCTCATCCGTTAGAATAAAAGTCCAATGACATTGAAGTTATGAAACCCTCAAGAATGCAATTGCTCAGAATTCCTTTCACAAATAAGCATGATTTTGTGAAGTCTTCCGGGGGATCATGACCGTCCCCCGGAAGTACATTCACTATAACAAATAATCCCTACTTGACTACCATTATTCTGGCCGTTTCAACAACTCCAGCTCCCAGTTCCGTCGTAACCTTGTATGGATACATTCCAGGAGTTAAACTATTGGCATGGATCTGAATCTGGTGATCTTCCCCAGGTCCAAACACTTGCTTCTGTGAAGTCTGAACCACTCTACCCTGCAAATCGTAGACGGTGACTTCCACCATTGCAGTTTCTTTGAGGTCAAACGAGATCGTGGTCATTTCCGTAAACGGATTGGGGAAATTTCCTCTTACCACGAAATCACTCTGTGTATTATAATCAATGGTATTGGTCTCTACATCATGCCATCTCTGTGCACCCAGAGGAAGGCCATCAGTACCATGAGTATAGGACATGGCATCAGTCTGATATCCGTAATCCAGATCGTAAAGGTCTTTTGACAGATCCAGAATCAATTCCTGAATGGTCACCTCGGCAGGATTACTCCAATAGAGCTCCTTCACCATCATGGCCTCATCAATTTCACTGGCCGGGTTATTGAAGGTCAATGCTTCCGAGATATTATTCTCATATACCAGGTCAAAATCAACCGTTCCTCCACCTTCCAAAATAGCAACAACGGAGTCCATAGCAGGATTCCAGGTACGATAATCAACAGCGGTATCTGGAATCGGCACTGCCATCAGTGTTTCGTCCTGATAGAAGTTATTATTTCTAAACACTATACTATTCGTACTGTCAGTTATGTTGATCAGGAATACGAAATGTCTATCAGCAAACTGTGAATCAATTCCCATATAGGAAATGTTATGGAAGATATTATTCTCCACAATCGCCGTTTGCGGGGTACCCAGGTTGATAGCGGCATGACGGGCAACACCACTATATTGACCAGGCTGTTGCAATCCACCTACATTGACAATGGTATTGTTCTTAAACTCCAGATAATCTAGACCGACTCCACCATCATTCTGATAACCGACTACACAAGTACTGTTGAAATAGGTGTTGTGATTCCAGATAACAGTATCACCTCCATTTGGCATAAATAGTGCTCCACCTCCCTTATCCCAAAGGTTACGCTGGTAACCATTTCGAATAATGTTATTGGTGAAGTAGCAATTCTGATCCGAACCATCCATTCTTAGAGCATCCAGACGTTGATTTTCCACCAGGTTATCATCAATTACACTGGTAAAACCATCACCGCGAGGTCTGAAGGGAGCATTGTCACCGTGCTGGTCATCTGAGTCAACACCCGGGAAAGAAATCCCTCTCCATTCAAAGCTGTTCAGTACCCGGCAAAAACTGGGTGCCTGACCAGAGGCAGGGTGTACGGCCAACATCACCGGACGTTTACCATCACCTTCTTCGGCTTCCAGATGCAACGGATAAGTCGGTCTCCACTCCTCCACAAAAGGGTACACGGCATCTCGCCGCAGAATGTACTTCGTACTGGACACAGTAGCTGTATCTGTCGCTGCCAGATCTGCCTCCACAGCAGCAAACACTGCATCGACACCTCCTGGCTCAATGATTACGGTTCGCTGTTCTTCCTGAGCGAAAGCAGTCATCGACAATACAAAAGTGCATATAAACAAAAAGTAGCAATTCTTCATATTGTATGATTTAAATGATAAAATTCAATTAGATTAATAATTATTCTTTTCCTCCCGTATAGCGCACACCGACCCATCCGGTTGCACCATAAATGCTTTCAGTACCGGGAAGCAGTAGCGTACCGGTAAAGGAGCGGTCGGGCATATTTTGCAGATTCGTGACGTTGGTAAAAATGCTCCAATGGTCACTGATTTTGAACTTCACACTGACGTCAATACGACTGAATTCGTCCGTCCATACGTCAAGTTCTTCATTGGAACTCAAGACAGCCAGTGAGGGTCCCTGGTAATTCCAGGAAACTCGACCGGAGAACCAGCCCTTTTCATAACCGATCGAGAAGTTGGCAATCTCATCCGATTGTCCCGGCATCTGTAAGATCCGCGAGGTATCAATTAGTTCACTCTTAAGAGTCTCCAGGTTAAATACTGAGATCCGGAAAGGGTATATCGCTCTGGAAGCGATTTGGGAAAAGTTACCATAGAGAACGATCCCATCGAAAGGACTCGGTAAGAACGCCAGATTGGTTTGCAATTCGATCTCATATCCCTTCACGGTTGTAATCCCTGTAGCATTAAGTGGCTCAATAACAGAGTAAGCACCTGAAATTCCATATTCTCCAAATCGCTCCAAAACTTGATCTTGCTCCAATATTCTATTGTAGAGAAAATCAATGTTTTCCAACTCTTTGTAGAATCCACCTATGGTCAAAAGTCCAAACTTATTATTAAATAAAGTGAGGAAAGCATCGTAGTTCCATCCTAATGTTGGCAATAGGGTTGGTTCCGATCGGGTGATCACGCTGGACTGAACGTTGAAATTCTGAAAAGGTGTTAGGTTGTAATAATCTGGCCGTGTAATAGTCCGAGTAGTTGCTAATCTGATGTCAATTCCGTTACTGTTATCATCCGATTGCAAAAGCTGAAACTTGGCATTGAACATCGGCAACCATTCACCATAATTTTGTTCACTTGTTAACCAATCAATGGTACCTCGCTTACTGAAAGATGTTCCATCATTGGATAAGACCTCAGAGTAATTGATCATTTCATACGCCGCATAGTTGTTGTCACTGTATTCGTATCTGACTCCACCCACAAAAGTAATTCTACGACCCAGGGTAAGATCGGCCATGAGGTAACCTGCATAAATATTTTCAAAAGCCTCATAATCACCTTGCCCACTCACCAGATTGTCTACACGAAGATGGCGGTATTCGTCAAATAGCCTCTTGGGTTCATCAGTGCGGAGAACCAGAGGGAAGGGGTACTTTTCATTAAAAAAGGGCTCGATGGCGACATCATCGTCCAGGAAGTTAGCTGCACTGATACCCTGCCTGTCTACAATTGATTCGGGATAATCTTTGAGATACTCCTCAATAAATCTTCGTCCCTGAATACCTGTACCATTAGTACGACGACGACTACGATCCTTTGCTTGCAGCTTTCCTCCGAATTTCAAAAATCCATTGATGGTTTTTGCCAAACGAATATCACGCTGCAAATTAACTTGTGCGATCCAGTTCTTATCCACCCGTTTGTTGTTAGCCCCGCCTCCGGGAACAGCTCCCGTAGCGGTCACCGGATCAAAGTTGGTATATTCCATAGTCAGGTAAGGATCCTGACGGGGCAAATCGACATTAGTAAGCGGATTGGGTTCACCGAATCCATAGCTATAGCTGAAGGGATTTTCATCCTGGGTCTGAACATAGTTAACCTTCCAGTCCACATCCAGAATCTGGAATCCATGCTTGGCGCCCAGACTAAAGTTCATCAGATTGATATTGGACTTGTTATGACCAGCACTCCAGGTGGCACTATTGCTAAGTGAACCAACCCTGTTGTTCCTCCACATGTTTTCCACATCTGTACGAGCATACATACCTGACAGGGTAAACTCATGTTGCTCTCCTATATCGTAATCAAAAACGATACTGGCATTGTAACGATCCCGGGTGGTCATGTTTGAAAAAGTGGTCAAACCATTAAGAGTGGTTCCACCCCTAAATTCATAGTCAACCTCATCTGCATCCGAACTTCGATCTACCGTAGAATAGCCTCCTGTGGCAATGACTCCCAACTTGTTATTGAGGAATCGATTACTGTAAAGACCGTTAAACTTAAGATTCTGTGTCGTTCCGAAATAAAAGTTATGTCCCAACTGGGCATCCAGGAGATACTTTGATCCGGCAGGGGCTTTCTTGGTCACAAAATTTACCTTACCGCCAATGGCATCACCGTCTTGATCCGGAGTCAGTGATTTATAAACCTCAATGCCAGCCAAAGACTGCGAAGAGATCATACTAAGATCAACCGACCGGTCATCCAGACTGGGTGTGTAATTTGGTTGTCCTCCACCCTGTGCAATCGAGAACACCCGTCTACCTTGTCCAGTGGCCGGAATTCTTACACCATCAACAGAAACTGAGCTGAATTTCGGTGATAATCCCCGAATATTAACTCTTTGTCCTTCACCACCACTTCGCGATACCGATACACCCGGTAAGCGGCCAACGGATTCGGCGGCATTCTCATCGGGTAGTTCCTGGATTCTTTCAGCTGACACTACATTAATGATCTGATTAGATTTTACTTGTTGGTTGATTGCAGCATTCTGACCTTCTCTTTGTGCTGAAACGATGACAATTTCACCCATCACGGCAACTGGGTTGAGTGGTATCTCTATCTCGAGGATATCGTTATCCACAATTTCAACCTCGACGGTATCCGTATCATAACCTATATAGGAGACGCTAAGCTGCTGCATACCAGAGGGTATTCCCGTCAGTCTGAAAACACCATCAAGGTCAGCTGCTGTACCAATTGAGGTACCGATCACCATAATAGTGGCAGAAGGCAGTGGACTTCCCGACACTCCATCCACAATGGAGCCTCGTAGTTCTCCCGTAAAGGTGGTCCCATAAGCATAGGCCAATGCATGTTTATCCGGTTTTGCCATTTCCAGGCTCCCAACCGTCCTGTCAACACTGCGGATCTGGTTGAGGGGATCGGACTGCTTGCGATCTACCTGTAAAACTCCCTCCTTTTCGATTTTTTCAATTTCCCGAAGGTGTTTTCCGAGCTTTTTGGCACTCCTGATTCCGCGTGGAGTCCTGCTATAGATGACATAGTATTTATCTCCATAGACCTCGTAAGCATAGTCCGTCTTGGATAAGAGTCTGGTGATGGCACTGTTAATATCTTCGTCCTTTCGAAACTCGAAGTCGACCATGACCTTTTCAACATCCCGACTGTTAAAGGTGAAAAAGACCTGGTAAATCTCACTGAACTCATCGAGAACTTCAGTGAGTTCCCGCTGTTCTGCCAGGCTTGATGCCCTCATCTCACTATCAAAAAGGCATACCAGTAGCATGATGGCACTAAGCCATTTCACAAGATTCATCATCTTCATCAATTAGTTTATGACAGTATTTATTCTCTTTTCTACAGTTCCCTCCTATTGAGTCACTGACTTCAAGATCAATCGTGAAGATTCCCGGTTAATCTTGACTTCGAGTGATTTCTCCAGTATCGGTACCACTACATCCAGTTCCTTCATAGGTATACCGATCGTTAGACGCTCCTGTTTGATGGCTTCATTGCCAATCAACACTTCAACTCCATATATCTCCTCAACCTTTTGCAGGATCTGAGAAACAGGAGTATCTTCCATGACTAATACATCATTTTTCCATGACGTCATATCCGGAGCTGTTTCTGTAGTCTCACGTACAATTTCTCGCGTGGACCCCTTAAATTTTACGATTTCACCCGGAACCATCATGGCTTCTTCACCTTGCAAATCCAGTCGAACTGATCCCTCTTCAAGTACCACGGTAGTTTCACCCTGCCTGTTTCGTACATTAAACTCAGTACCGAGGACTTCTACTGTGAGTTCGTCAGTAATTACCTGAAACTTCAAAGTTCCTTCGTTCTTTTTGGTGACGGTAAAGAAGGCCTCACCTTCAAGCCATACTTTCCGCACTTCCTGATTTTTCCAGTTCTTTCTGGTACGTAGTGTCGAGTTAGCGTTCAACTTGACCATGGAGCCGTCAGGAAGTGTAATTGATTTCCACTCGCCAAAATCAGTGGCATATTCAACCATGGAACTCCTCATCCCTATCAACAACCAGGCTGAAAGAGCCATCACAAGAACCAGACAAGCCGCCAGCAATTTCCGTCGATAAAATAATAGACGCCGGTCTTTAGCTGCCTTCCTCTCCTTCCTTGAAGCTTCAAAATCACCAAATTTACTCAGCAATTCTTCATGCGAAAGGTCACCTTCCTCAAAGTGAAATTTGGAACCCAGAAGATATTCTCGGGCTTCAGAAATCGGTATCGACAATTCAGGGTGTTCTTGTCGAATCCCATCCCAAAAAAGATGTGATTCCTCATCAGGATCAAACACCCACTGGCGAAAGCCTTTGTCTTCAATCAGGTCCAGAAAGGAACAACCCCGATAATATTCAAATTGCTGTGATTTTTTCAACTTGATGTCGCGCTTTAAATTTTCAGAAAAAGGGCTAATATAAACTTCGCCACTTTCCTTGTTCACAGAGAAAGAACAGTACAAGGAAGGACTGTAACCTTAAAAAGAAAAAAAATAGCTTCTCAAATATCAGAGAAAGAGACAGGATGCTATCAATCGGGAAACACCTTATTGATATCGGCCGATTTTCTGAGGCTCTTGAGAGCTCTGTAGGCATAATTTCGGGTCACCTGATCATTGGTACCCATAATGCTTCCGATCTCAATGAAGGAAAGTCCTTCATAATAGCGGAGATACAGCACTTCCTGCTGGTGTTGCGGAAGGGTCTTAATCAGTTCACGGGAGGTTTCCTCTTCAATGATTTTGATTTCACAATGTTGCTCATATACTTCGCCCTTTTCAGCGGTCGCTTTGTGATTGTGCTTTTCGGAACTGAGTTTGTAATTGAATTTTTTGTAGAGATTTTGTTTGACCGCTCTAAACAAATATTCGTCAAAATTTCGAATAGCTTTAACTTTACCCGGGTTTTCAACCAACCACATGAAGACATCGTGAATAACATCTTCTACGACCTCTTTGTCTCTGGTTATAACGAGGCCATATCTCAATAACTTATTGTAGTAATACAGATAAATGCGGCGAAAAGCACGGCGATTCCCGTACTGAAAGTCCTTGACAAGGACCTTGATCTGGTGTTCTTGTGTAATCTTCATCCCTCTTGGCAGTTGCCGAAATATCAAATTTTAGATCGACATATTCAAAAAAACAAGATGAATACGTACAATGGATCTGTTGAAACCAAATATAAGATGGTTCGTAGAGATTTTGCAACCGATTGCGTGATAAAATATATGGTGAGTTATTGCATGTCCAAATTAATACGATTGTAAAACAGCCCCGGATATTCAGAGTTAAGTGCTATTGCCAGACAACCTAGTGCCTTTACAAGAAAATCCGGATCGATTTGCAGACCAAGACCCGGCCCAGGAAGAATGGTAAACTTCCGTTTGTACCAACAGGTTGGCAGATCTATTTGATAAGGTCTTTACCAGACCACTATTTTTCGGTTGGTTATTTCTCCACGCGTTACTACACGAAGAATAAAAGTCCCTTGTTCGTAATGGCTTATAGGGAATATGTTGCTTCCGGTATGGACCAAAACAAATTGCTTGTCAAGTAATTTACCCGACAGGTCATAGATCTCAAAAAATCCAGGCCCGCTGAAATCACTATCAAAACTGACCGAAAAGTCTCCCCTATTAGGATTAGGAAAAACATTAAAAGCCTGATGCTCTGTTTCCTGTACTCTGGTACTCTTATCATCCCTCGCTTCAATATAAAATTCCAGCGTCCGGTAGGTGTCTACATCCGGCCAACCATCGGTGGCAGGTGACAAGCTATACTGATGAGCATAATCGAACAAACTCTCACTAATCAGAGAATCCAGCAGATTAGCATCTAATGGAGGTGCCTCTCCCGGTATCTGAGTAGGAGGCAAGGTGCCATCTCCTTCACGACGCATGCTCCACCAGGCCTTCCCCGCTGCATTGGTTCGAAGCTCGGGTGCTGCCGGATCGGCGGCCAGGTTATTATTGCCCAGTGTAAATCGGCGGTCCGGTGCAGGCTCCATAAACCCAACCATAAACGCATATCTTTTCCCTCCCTCAAGCTGGATCTCGTTATCACCCTCCAAATCCCAACGCAGGTAATGGAGGTGGGCTACCTGACCTCCATCCTGATCAGTAGGTCCAATGGCAGGAAAGTAGCCTCCGGACGCCACCAAAACAGAATGGTACGTGATCCCTTCCAGGTAATCATCCGCCCGGTGATTGGTAGTGAACCCATGAGTCGACTCCGTTCCCGGGGGAGTTCCGTTGTCATTGATGACCGGTGCTCCTTCTACCTCAAATATCTGCAAGTAAACTTCAGCCCCGATCGCTCCGGCTTTCACGGCACTGGAGCTGTTGCCAGTCCGTAGAACTATAGCATCAAGGGTAAGAGTTGTATCGGCAGGTACGGAAAAGGTCTGACCCAAATCTCGGTTCCTCTGAAAATACCCCTGGCTTTTCCAGGAAAGGTTTTCTGCATCTACATTCCTTACGGATGTACTTCCCCCCTGATCAGCAAGGTCAAAGAATAAATAGTCGGGTGTTTTTGCCGGATCGACTGTATAGGATTTTCCTATAGCAGACACCTTTAGCCCCGGTGAGGTCACCAGGGCACCCCGGCAAAGGCAATTCCCATCCTCTACATCATTCTCAGTAAAGGGATCACCATCGTCACAAGGTGTCCCTGACTCAGGGCATGTACTGGTTCCAAAGCAACCACAATGACCATCCTCCTTGTCCTCGACCGTATAGTCCAATCCATCATCACAAGGTGTGCCTGCTTCCGGACACTCAATCTCAGAGCTTAGGTGATGTCCATTCACAGGTCCCTCAAACGTACCATTAGGCAATTCCCAGGCTACTGAGAGGTGATCATCACCTTCTTCTTCCTTCATCAATGCTTCTATGTAATAGAACTTGCCTGCTTCCAACATGATTGGCCTCGACTCCTGACTACTGTATTTATTCCATTCTCTCAGATCTGTACTCCCCTCGTGATGAGCAATCCGGACAATGTTTTCCGGCAAGGCATCGGTACTGAGATTAAGCTCTACCTGTTCATTTCCTGCAATGTAAAATGTATAGGGTCCACTCAACGGAGGACAGATATACCCTGCTATTCGAGCACCAAATCTCCTGCCATTATCGCGAGGAGCCTCAAAACTGTAAAGTAGCATTTCTTCATCTGGTGAATCCGGATATTTGCCGTTGCTTTTTAGTGCATGAACGGTTTGTGTGGAAGTGAATTCGTCATTGTATTTCGAATAGTTGATGGTGCCATCACCTTCACAACCACCGGGCACACGGCCAAAACAGCCGCAAAAACCATCGGTTACGTCATTGATGGTAGTTGAGTCCCCATCATCACACGGGGTGCCTTCTGCCGGGCAGCCATTGTCTACTTCTATGTAAAATTCGAAAGCCCGGTAGGTATCTACATCGGGAAAACCATCTGTAGTTGGTGATAGCAAACATGGATGATTTTCTTCATACAAAGACTCCTGGAGCAGCGAATCTCTAAGAACGTCATCTGTTGGAGGGTTATCTCCCGGAACCTGAGTGGGAGGCAAAGTTCCATCACCTTCACGACGCATACTCCACCAGGCAGCACCATTGATATCTACCCTTAATTGTGGATCAGCACCACTGGCTGCCTGGTTATCATTGCCCAGTGAAAAACCCCGGTCCGGACCATTTTGCTCAAATCCAACCATAAAAGCATATCGTTTTCCTCCCTGTAACACAACCTCAGCCTCCTGAATATTCCAACGCATATATCTGAGGTGGCCCGGTTGTCCTCCATCCTCATTTGTGGGCTGAAAATCAGGGAAGATTCCTCCACCAAAGATTCCAATGGAGTGATAGGTTACGCCTTCCAGATAGTCATCGGTACGATGATTTGTATTAAATCCATGTGTCGACTCCGTTCCAGGAGGAGTATTATTATCGTTGATGGTGGGTTCACCAATTACTTCAAAAAGTTGAATGTACATAGGGGATCCGGGTGCACCCTCCAATACTGCATTGGCACTGTTTCCGGTCCTGAGCACGATAGATTCCAGCACAAAACTCGTGTCACCAGGAATATTAAATATTTGTCCCAGTTCCCGGTTTCTTTGGTAATAACCCTGTGTCTTCCACTTAAGGTTATCTTCGTCCACGCGCCTTACACTGGTAGTTCCTCCCAGATCAGACTTGGTGGCCATGAGATATCCGGGCACCTTAGACGGATGTGGCTGATAAGTTTTACCAAGATCTTCAATCGATAACAAAGCCTCCATCCTGGTAGAGTCAGAACAGAGCTGACCTAAAATGATGGGAGAACAAGAAAGATATAACAATAATGTAAGTATAGGTGCTTTCATAGAATAACGATGAACAGGGGTATTCTGACTGGTTAATACAATTAATTCAATAGGGGACGTAGGTAAGTATGTACAATACAACATTTACCCTAACAGGAAATAGATAATTCAGACTACTTATTGTAACCTTATCTGGTTGGCAGGATTAAACTTTATACTCCCCATAAACCCTATCCCAGGGAGCACGCATTTCCCGGGAAAGCATATGATTGGCTTTTTCATTGTCAATGACAACTTCGTTTATCGGATCCCAATGCAGGTCTTCCCCCAGGATCATCGCAATGTTTCCGAGATGTCCCAGAGTAATGGATCGATGAGCCGTTTCCACGGGAGCGACTGGTTCTTCGTCCGAAATAATACAATCGATAAAATTGCGGTAATGATTGTCACTTTTGTAGAGTTGGATCTCATTCTCACCGATCACAGAGTCTATCAGACCCGCCGGTTCAGAACTCAAATCACCCCGGTTGGCCCAAACCTTCCCCTCGCTCCCCTCAAAAGTAACCCCCTGCTTTGCATCATCCGTAATGACCAGAGTAACCCCATCTTCATATTCACACTCAAAATAAAAGGAAGTGGCCGTATTCCAGATGGTATGGTCAGCCCAGGTAGCTCGCGGGTTTTTTATCCAAACCGGACCGGTTTTATCCGTATTCATGCCCCATTGTGCAATGTCAGGGTGATGACCTCCCCAATCGGTGACCATTCCACCCGAATAATCCAGAATCCAGCGAAAATTCACATGGGTGCGTGCCGGACAATAAGGAGCCTCCGGGGCCGGCCCTAACCACAGATCATAATTAAACCCTGATGGTACCGGGATCGTTTCAGTAAGTTCACCGGTCTTGCCAAAATCAGGGGTGCCTCCCGGCAGTCCACAAATTACTTTCTCCAACTTTCCGATTCTGCCGTTTCTTACCAGCTCACAAACATGACGAAACCTGTAATTGGATCTTTGCTGACTACCAGTCTGAAAAACAACTCCACTCTTAGCAACCGCATCACTCATGTCCCTGCCTTCCTGTACAGTTAGAGACAGGGGTTTTTGGCAATAAATATGCAATCCCTTTGCCGCTGCCATCATAGCCGGAATAGCATGCCAATGATCCGGAGTGACGATTTCAACAGCATCAATATCAGACAGCTCCAACACATCACGAAAATCCTCAAATCCCCGGGATCCCTTGTAGTTCTTCCCCCTCTTCTCGCTATAGGTCTGATCAACCAGGTCCTTTATATATTCCCTTCCTCCTTCTTTTCCATTCCAATATCCGGTACTACGGGCATTGACATCACAAATGGTCGTAACCTGAACCCTTTCATCGGCCAAAAAGCCTTTTACATCATTTTCGGCCTGATTGCCGGCGCCTATCAATGCCAGGTTGATCCTGTCTGAGGGTGCAACAAAACCATTCTTACCCAGGGCAGACCCCGGTACAATCCAGAATGCAGCTGCACCGGTCAAAGCCTTTCCACTATCCCTAAGAAATTTTCTTCTGCTTGCAGTCATAGTCGTCTTGAATTAGTGCTTCCAGTGGGTTTCCACTCCCTGATTTCTAAGGAGCTCCTGGAAGTCACCTAAGATATCCTTTTGTTCGTAAACAGACTGTGGGGTTTCATTTCGTTCAAGGCAGAAAGCACTGAGCAGTCCTACTGACTCCCCAATACTCCACTCCACCGGATGTAGTCGGTAGCAACCATTGGTAATATGAGTGGTACCGATATTTTTGTTTCCGGGCAAAAGGTTACGCATGCGTTGTGGTACCAGAGCTCCTAAAGGGATCTGAAAAGGCAGGGATGGAAAATCTATGTAGTTATTTCCACCACAAGAGGGATGCAGATCAATATGATAGTATCCTACGCCTACACTGTCATCAAATACAGCGGCAGTATCCTCGCCCGACACCAGTTTTCTGTTTTCCTTTCCGACATGTTCTTCGAGAACTGTAAACCTGGTTTTCATACGACGAGATTCCCTCACATATGGGTACTTAGCAAGACCATCGACAGTTCCCATTACATCTTTTCTAAGTCTCAGTCCGGGCCATCCCATGCCCCCATCAGGTCTCGGTGCTTCGGTTAGAAGCCAGTAAAAAAGCGAAAGACTTAATTGTTTGGAGGCATGAATATGCTTCTCGAACTCTTCTTGACTTACATCCACCAGGGATCCCTCCATATAGTCATTCTGAGGCCAGTTGACAACGGTGATATCACCACTATAGGTTCCGGTTACAAAGTTTTCCTTATGAATGATTCTGCGGTAGTTCCACAAATTGAGATGATCTCCGGTCGGGCTTCCAGAGGGGTCGAAACCCAAATCCTTAGGCTGAAGGTTTCGGGGGTTGGAATAATTTAACTCCAATAACTTACCGGCCCAGGGAGGATCAAGATCCGGTACGTAATTCTTCCAGAAAGAATAGTCATCGGGCTCCTCCATTTCAAATCGTTGGCCCTCAACATAATCCATGGCAAAACACATGGTAAAAGCCTGCATATTCTGAGGGTCGGCCTTGTCGTGAGCATGCAGTTCACCTGTCTGAGACCTTGACTCTGATCCCGTCACATACTCAGTGCCGGTCATCGGTAATAGGTCACCGAGCTCGGTGGCATCAATAAAATAAGGGGCCTCAAGAACATGTTCGTTACCCGCAACCATATCCCGGACAATCAATGAAACAACACGATCACCCACGACCTCAGCTTGCACCGCCCGGTTTTGTCGGAGAATGGTCAACAGGCCCCGACTTACATAGGGGATGAGAAGATCCGAAAGCACCCGCTCAGCCACGAGTGGTTCACAGCATAACCTGGAGACCGCTCCATTGCCGGGGTTCAAGTTGGCCGTACTTCTGGCCATATCTGTCAAAGGGTAATTACTGCGATAATAATCCCGTATTTTCTCCCGGTAGGTTCTGTAGGAAAGAGGTGCACCATGAGTCTCAATCCATTGATGCTCGTCCGGGGGAACTCCCTGTTGACTGATTTGACCCCCGAGCCAATCTGTTTCCTCTACCAGTACTACCTTCCTGCCATTTCTCACTGCAGCCAGAGCCGCAGCGCATCCACCCAGCCCTCCTCCAACAACGACCAAATCAGCCTTGATTCCGGAAAAAATAGATTTGCGTGAATAAGACCATGGCACGTACCCAAATCCAGCGGAAGTGTACAAAAGAGCTTTGCCAAATTGTCGTCTCTTCATTGGTTGGATTTAGGCTACTGAAATATTAAGAGGTTGCTAGTTGCGGGTTTTAATTTACATTTTATCGCGAACAAAAGTTTGACCGTATATTTCTAGCGATACCACTTTGTAACCATCATCTTTGAACTGCATTGATCCGTTTCTTCTCCATGGTTGGTCAGGATAAATGACCCGGTATTTCGTGTGGCTCTCAAGCTCCAACTGTGCGGTAATCTCACCTGTCGTCAAAAACAGTTTGCCTTCCTTTGCGAATACAATGGCCTCTCCCAGTACAGTATTAGTATAATTTCCTTCCAGTTCCTGAATAGAGAAAGCTGCTTCTTTCGCTTCATAATGACCGTTTGACTGCGCCTCTCTGTCTATCCTGAGTTTGTCATACAACGCTATTAATTCTGTACTCCAGTCACGTTGTGGGTCTACTGGCCCCAATACGTCAAATACTTTGTACATGATCGCATGTCTGACCTCGGCATGATCGAGGTTACCGAATACGTAAACCCCCAGTCCTTCATCCGGAATCACCCCAATGATAGCTACCGTTCCCTGCAAGCTGCCCGTATGGAAACTAACGGCTCTTCCCATATAGTCGTGTTGAAACCATCCCAGCGCATAAGTTTTCCAATGAGGTTGAGTTAATCGCTGAGTGGGATAAAACCCGGCATCTGAAACGATGATCTGAGGTTTCAACCATTCCATGTAATTCTCCTGAGAGATCAGTCTCTCACCATTCACTCTTGCACTATCCAACACAAACTTCATCCACTTTTGCATATCCTCAGCACACGACCAAACTGCACCTGCCGGGGCAATTGGATCAGCACTGGCATCCGGGATCGGAACAATATCTCCGTCTACCCGATGGTGGGCTACAGAACGATTGGAGTAGTTCATGGACTTTTCCAGGGTTGGGAAAGTGTTATTCATTTCCAATGGATCAAAAATGCGCTCTTGCAAAAAATCCGCCCAGGTCTGCCCACTTACGTTTTCCATAACGGTACCGGCCACAGCATACATAATGTTCTGATAGGTATACCCACCTCGCAAAGGATAACTCATCTCGAGATCTGCAACCCTGTCAATGATCTCCGCCGGCTCATATTGCCAGGCGTACCACAACAAATCGGCATTGCCTAATCCAACATTATGAGTAAACAAATCCCTGATTCGTACTGATCTTGTTATATAAGGATCACTGAGCTGAAATCCGGGAAAGTGGTCTGTTACCGGGTCGTCCCAATCCAGTTTACCTTCATCCACCAGCATGGCCATTGCCGCAGACGTCATGGCCTTGGTGGTAGAACATATAGCAAACAAGGTTTTACCATCTACCTTGCGTCCACTTCCCAACTCCCGTTCACCATAACCCGCCATCAAAAGCAACTCTCCATCCTTGACTATCGCAACGGATAGTCCGGGAACGTTCCATTGCTCTCTGGCTTGCTCAATATACTGATCGAGCATCGTTACTTTCTCCTGCAATGACTGGGACTGCAGGTAGAATGGAATCGCAAGTAATGAGATTAACAGCAGGGAAAATGGTCGAAGCATATCATGAAAATTGGACCGGCAAGTTATCGAAAAGGTCCCTACATACAAACCTTGTCGTGTGAGTCCCAGCTAATTTGCTTAACTAAGGCCTTTCAGAATTTCAACGATAGTATACTCAAGATCAGGTAAAACCTCCTGGATCGTATACCATACAATGGTATAATCCACATCCATATAGTCATGTATCAACTGTCTCTCATTCCTGCCATCTTCTTCCATTCTAATTCTGAATGAGCTAACCTGGTGGTTTCTGAAACTTGCTTGGAAGCTTCTCCTATGATTTCGAAATTCCGAACCACAGCATCTTTAACCAGTTGATTGGATAAGAATCCCTCTTCTGTGATATCTTCTGTGTAATCTAATATCTTAGAGATGGCATTCCTGATGTGTTTCAGATAAATTATGTCTGACTTTGGCATCATGCTATCTTCCGCAGGTCTTTTTCGACCCACTTGCGGATATCAGGGTTAAGAGCATTGTCTGTCACCAGGTCAACTTTCACTCCCAATTGATCCGATAGATCCAATTCCAACCCAACCAGGTCAAGCAAAGTCAATCTGCTTCCAAATTTTACTAACAGATCAAGATCACTATCCGGTCCTTGCTCTTGACGGGCAAACGACCCAAACACACCAATGTATTCCGGCTTATATGGACTCAATACTTTTCTTATGATCTCCTGTTGCTTTTCGGACAACATATAATAGTACTCTGCTTAGTTAAAGATAATTCATTTTCTTCATGTTCGATCAGCAACCAATACGCAAGGAGTCTCTCCGCAGTATTGAGGTTTTCAAATACCAAACCGAGATGCCTTCAGCAAATACATAATTTCAAGACTGCCAGGGAAAATGCAATACTTCATTGGCAAATTGTGCTTCCGATCCCAGGATACGTGATATACGTAGCAACTCATTCCATTTGACCATGCGTTCTGACCTGGTAAACGACCCTACCTTCAATTGGCCGGCATTGGTGGCCACAGCCAGATGAGAAATAAAAGGATCTTCGGTTTCTCCCGACCGGGCAGAAACTACTGGTCGCCACCCGGATGCCATGGCATGTTGAATACAATCAATGGTCTCCGTAACCGTTCCGATTTGATTCAGCTTAATCAATATACTGTTGGCCAGATTTTGCTTGATGCCTGTATCCAATCGCTGCTTATGGGTCACAAAAAGATCATCTCCTATGATCTGCACTTTATCTCCCCACTGATAATTAAGCTCCTGCCAGCATTCAGTATCCTCCTCAGCAAAAGGATCTTCGATAGAACAAATGGGGTAACGGGCAAGCCAATCTTCGATCCAACGATAGAAGTCTTCTGCAGACAACTTCCTGTCTTCAAGTCGGAGTTGATAATATCCCTCAACATGAAATTCTGACGCCGCAATGTCCAGTGAAATCATAATATCCTCTCCCGGCACATACCCCGCAGCTTCAATAGCCCTTATCAGGAATTCTACGCCTTCCTCATTGCGGTCAAACAAAGGCCAGAATCCACCTTCATCTGCAACTCCACCGAGCTTACCTCGTTGCTGTAACAACTTTGCACATTCCTGATAAACGTCAAACGTCATTTGATAAACCTCCATCAGATCGGCAGCTCCAGTACAAATAATCATAAAATCCTGGATGTCGATACGTCCCGAACTGTGGGCGCCTCCCCCAATGATCTGTATTTCAGGTAACGGAAGAATTGTCCCCGGAGCATCCTGTAGCGTATTGAACAGCGGTTTGTCCTGTATCATGCTGGAAGTTCGTGCCACCGCCATGGAAACCGCCAGAATTGCATTCGCTCCCAGTTTGGATTTATTAGGAGTGCCATCCAATTGCATAAGGAGTGCATCTATCTCCTTCTGCTTGGTGATATCTTTTCCGATTAGAGCAGGCTCGATAATATTGTAAATATTATCAATGGCCCGGTTTACTGATTTACCGGCAAAGAACGATTTATCTCCATCGCGAAGTTCCAGTGCTTCACGCGAACCAGTCGATGCACCTGATGGTGCGCAGGCTGTTCCGATCACGCCTGATGTCAGTATTACATCCGC
>JAUILF010000289.1 GCA_030433135.1 Bacteroidia bacterium
CTCGTCGACATCGATCGGGGTGCCGAGCCATTCCGCGTGGTACTCCTCGTTCGCATCGTCGTAAAACTCTTCGAGCGTCAGACGATCGCCGATCATGTTGATCAGTTCGACCCGGCGGAAGTCGAATCGAGCGTCTGGAGATCGCAGCAGATCCTTCGAGATCCTGCGTCCAAACCTGCGGACGCCTGCATCACTGACCCAAGGCTGATCTTCGTCGTCGTATCCCCACCAGTTCTCGTACAGGCGGACATCAAGCGTCGCTTCAAACGGCGAGTTGTCATAGATGATCCAGTCCTCGGGCAGGTACTTCCATCCGAGCATCAACGCCCATGTCGGGACCAGGGCAAAGTAATCATCGTCCAGTTCGAGGTACCCCTGATCGTACACAAAGTGATACACGTTACCGGCCTTGGTCACATAGGTATTAGTGAAGTAATGAAAATCAAACCCTTCCTTATTCAGCTTGTCCCGGGAGATTTTGATCTTGCCCCGTGGATTCAACTTGGCCAGAATGCGTCTGTTCTTGCGCAAAATCCCATTGATTTTACGCATCAGATTACTACTATCGCTATTCTTCTTGTTATGATAGTTGTTTCGACAGGAATCGGAACAAAACCGTTTATCCCGACGACCAAAAAACTCCATACCACAGACAGGACAGGCTCTTTTCATGTGTAAGGGTAATTAGCTTAGTCCATCTTTAAAATAGGAAAATTACCGTGGATAGCAACGCACTTGATCACATTTTATGTTACAGGCAGCATGAGGGTCAACGCAGGTAGCTTTACCCCGGACTAATACGAGCCCCCCACGAGAAGAAAAGTCTCTTACAGTAGGTAGCAGAACCATAATTGGTTGGGGATAATGAATTCAAGGAGACCTGCCAGAGCAATCACCAGTGAGCAATGAGACTTGGGTGGCTTGTTGATAAACTGAGGTTGATGCTGCAGCTATAGATCGTCGTGCGACAAAGAAGTCATTCACAAGGAGAACTACTGGTCACTAGGAAGGTGTTGATAAACTCAGGTTGATGCTGCAGCCGTAAATCGTTGTGCCTGACGAGGCGAGACGAGGAAAGATACCGGGTTTGTATCTGACTGAGGATCAACGAAGTCAGGCGCAAGGAGAACGGCTGGGAAATCAAAAGCTGTTCAAGATTAATTATTTTGTCAGCGCGAGATGGGTTTTTCAACACCTTCCTGGGAAAGACGATCAATTTTATTATTCATCAACTCGAACCGGGTTTTTCACCAGTTTTCTAACTATTCAGGATTTCCCTGCTGATTACCAGTCTCTGTATTTCAGATGTCCCTTCACCGATGGTGCATAATTTGGCATCGCGGTAAAATTTCTCTACCGGATATTCCTTGGTATAACCATATCCGCCGTGAATCTGGACAGCTTCATTACCACATCGGACAGCCAATTCAGAAGCGAATAACTTGGCCATCGCGGATGCCTTGGTCACTTTCTCTCCCTGATCCTTGAGGGCCGCTGCATTTCTGGTCAACAATTCCGCAGCTTGAATTTCGGTAGCCATATCTGCCAGCTTAAAACTGATTCCCTGGAAATGAGCAATGGGCTTACCAAACTGCTTTCGCTCCTGAGCATATTGGACCGAAGCTTCATAGGCACCTTTGGCAATGCCGAGGGATAAGGCGGCTATGGAAATGCGTCCTCCATCCAGAACCTGCATAGCCTGAATAAAGCCGTCACCGGGATCACCCAGGATCTGATCTTTGTGTACTTTGCAATTATCAAAGATCATTTCGGCGGTTTCAGACGCTCTCATGCCCAATTTGTTTTCCTTCTTACCAGCCTTGAATCCCGGTGTACCACGCTCAATGATGAACGCAGTCATACTGTCCAAAGGTTCACCGGTCCTGGCTATTACCACCGCCACATCACCGGTGATTCCATGTGTAATCCATGATTTGGTCCCATTCAATATATAATGGTCTCCGGATTTCTCAGCCACACATTGCATACGCATGGCATCACTACCGGTATTGGGCTCCGTCAGTCCCCAGGCACCTATATATTCACCGGTTGCCAGTTTGGACAGGTATTCTTCCTTTTGCATCTGTGACCCGAAGAGCATAATGTGGCCAGAGCACAATGAGTTATGAGCAGCCACGGACAGGCCTACACTGCCACATACTTTGGCAATTTCCTCAATAACGGTTACATATTCCTGGTATCCCAGTTCTGCACCATTAAATTCGGCTGGGATAAGTACTCCCAAAAAGCCGTGGGCTCCCATGTCTCGAATGACGGCTTCGGGAAACTCCTGTGATTCATCCCATGTCATAACATGAGGTCTAATGTGTTTCTCAGCAAAATCCTTCACACTTTCTCGGATGATGCTTACGTTTTCGATGGTCTCTGTATTCATGTTGGCATACTAATCAAGCCCGGGCGCGAAAATAAATAATGAAGAACAGTTTTTGACAGAAAAAATGTGGTTGTTTAACTTTCTAACACTATTTATAAACAGATAGTTTAACCGGGTCAGTAGTCATATTTATTTGACCAGTATCTTTTCAGTTTTTCCAACACCCGCTTCTCCTGTGTGTTTTTACCCGGGCGATATAAAGTGGAGCCGGACAATGCTTCGGGTAAGTACTCCTGATCTACAAAATTGCCCGCATAGGCATGAGCATAGGCGTAGTCTTTTCCATAGTCCAGCGTTTTCATGAGTTGAGTGGGTGCATTGCGAAGGTGCAGGGGCACCGCCTGGTTCCCTGTCTTACGGACCAGTGCCTGTGCCTGTGCAATCGCATCATAGGCAGCATTACTCTTTTCAGAAGTAGCCAGGTAAATAGCGGTCTGAGACATAATAATTCGGGCTTCAGGAAAACCCACCGCCTGGACAGCCTGAAAACACTGATTGGCCAGGAGCAGGGCATTGGGGTTTGCCAGACCAATGTCTTCTGCCGCCGAGATGACCATACGTCGACAAATGAACTTCTCATCCTCACCGCCTTCGATCATTCGTGCTAACCAATAAACTGCCGCATTGGGATCACTTCCCCTTATCGATTTGATAAAGGCCGACGCCATATCATAGTGTTGATCGCCCCCTTTGTCGTATCGCAAATTGTTCTCCTGGATTAGTTGTGATACCAACTCATTGGTAATCTTTGCTTTGGGTCCGGTTATTTGAGCAACCAGCTCAACGGCATTCAGGAGTCTGCGGGCATCTCCACCGGAAAACTGGATCAGCACATCATACTCCTCTACCTGAATCTTCTGTTCCTTCAGGTACTCGTCTTGCTGCAAAGCAAACTGTACCAATTGCTCCAAATCATCCTTCTCCAATGGTTTTAGTATGTAGACCTGACATCGCGATAACAATGCTGAAATCACTTCAAAAGAAGGGTTTTCAGTGGTAGCTCCAATCAAGGTGACAATCCCTTTTTCCACAGCTCCCAAAAGTGAATCCTGCTGGGATTTGGAAAATCGATGAATCTCATCAATAAACAGGATTGGACCGGGAGTATCAAAAAACTTTTGCCGACTGGCATCGTCAATGGCCTGCCTTACATCCTTGACACCACTGTGTACAGCACTCAACACTTTAAAGGGACGATTAAGCTGATTAGCAATGATACTGGCCAGTGTGGTCTTGCCGACACCGGGCGGTCCCCAGAGAATAAAAGATGGAATATGGCCGCTTTCCATGCTTTTGCGCAGGGCACCATTTGGCCCCACCAGGTGTTCCTGACCCACATAATGGTCTAAAGTCCCCGGTCTCATCCTGTCTGCAAGTGGTCTCATCCGAACTCTTCAGTATGACTGAAAAATAGGACTTATTGTGATACTATGGTATAGTGGTGTTTTGGTATTGTGGATTATAGGTGGTTTCTGGTGGTTTCAGAGAAGCGGTACCAGGTGCTGGGTACCAAGTGCCGGGAGACCTTTAATAAAGGATTCACTCCACGAAGCAATCTCAACATCTCAACATCTCAACTGAGGGCTGCGGACTGAAGACTGCCTGCTGCAGACTGAAGACTGTGGACTGCAGACTGGATCAGTTTCTGCGGACTGAAGACTACCAACTGCGGACTGAAAGAAGGTTTCTGGTGGTTTGACATGGTTTAGCATGGTTTGGCGATTGTTTAACAATGGTTTGACATGGTTTGACCGTTGTTCTTTGCGATCATACACTCATCACCTATTTACTCATAGTTATCTCTTCCCTCCAGAAAACTCAGTATCCCTAGCGGCTAACATCTGAAAAATTGAAACTGCAGGCTGAAGACTGCCGGCTGCCAACTGGATTCTGGTTCAAAGTTGTTTGACAATAGTTTAACGGAAGTTTGGCGGTTGTTGGTTTCTGGAAAAAGTTTCTGCGGACTGAAAACTGCCGGCTGCGGACTGAAGACTGCCGGCTGCGGACTGAAGACTGCCAACTGCAGACTGGGTCATGCCATGCCACAGTGGGTAGAATCAGCCTTTAGCTGCACTTTGAGATAGCCAATATGCACAAGCCAACCAGCTAACAAGCCAACCAGCTAACAAGCCAACCAGCTAACAAGCCAACCAGCTAACAAGCCAACCAGCTAACAAGCCAACCAGCTAACAAGCCAACCAGCTAACAAGCCAACCAGCCAATAAGCCAATAAGCCAATAAGCCAATAAGCTAACCGGCCAATAGGCTAAGATTCCAGCCTGGTCTTGAGTGTACGCAGTCCTTCCTCAAAATCAGGGCCTACCATTTTGTCCATATTCATAAACAAGCCCATAATGGTCATAGGAAACTTGTTGTGACCGGAGAAGCCCCAGGTAACTCTGGTCTGGTCACCTTCAGGGGATACCGAAATAAAGGCATCGGAGGTAGATTTGTACGGTTTGAGAAAACGCAGTTCCGAATCAATTCGCTCGTTTTCGGTGATCCGGACGATCTCCTGCTCACCGGAGCCCACATCTTTATTACCTTCCCATCGGCTGACAAAGCCCGGTTGACCATCTGTTCCGCTAAATTCCTTTTTCATATTCGGATCACGAGTACCCCAGGGAGACCATTCATCCTGGTTTTTCAGGTATTTCAGGTAGTTAAATACTTCCGGAGTTGGTTTATCAATCACAATGCTACGCTGAACGGCATACTCTTTGGGTCCGATCATGGCAAGGACGATGATAATCACGAGGATGGCGATAATGATGTAGAGAAAGATCATATCAATTGGTTTTAGCTGAAAAGTTAGCCAAAATCTCAGGCATGGACTAACAAATGTTACCGCAATTCAGTGAAAGCCATGCGAATTGCATTGAAAAGTAAAACGAAGTGCATGGTAATGGGATCTGTCTTATAGTGATTTTTGATCTTTATCTACGTTTTCTTGTTATTTCCTTAATAAAGGTGCCCACAAGTTTAAGTCTTATTTAACCCCGGGATCATGCGGAAAGGATGGATTAAAGCGTAACTTTATAAATGACAGGTAATTACATGATTCGCAATCTCCTCGTACTAATTATTTGCTGCTGTTTTATGCAGGTCGCCATCGGTCAAAGACCTTTTGTCTGCAGGGGAGAATACTACCTGACATTACGCCCATCTAATCCTCCGGGAGAGTTCAACAGTCTGTACACAGTAAATATTGATCCCAACACACAGCGTGTGACCTTTCGTGAGGTCCCTGGTTTTGATGACACCTACCATCTCAACGCCATGGGATACCGGGTCACTGATAATTATATCTACATCGTCGAGCAAGATGAAAGAAACAGTCTGCTCAGAATAGATGGTAATGGGCAAATCACCCGGTTGAGAGAAATGACCGAATTGCCCAACTTACGATATTATGCTGCGGCATGTACAGCCGATGGTAAATACCTGGTACTTTCTGCTTCGCCTTCTTCTTTTGGATTTGGAACCGTCAATATCAATCTGGTTTTCATTGATCTTGAAGACCCTTCCTATCCGACTCGCATCATGGAGCTTGATAACAACAGGTATCTCTTCTTTGATATGGCATTTGATCCCTTTACGGGCATCTGCTACGGATATGACAGCAACGAAAGAACCCTGGTACGCATTGATATTAACTCCGGAGAAGTAGAACCTGTCGGCCGTGCCGGCCAAATATCCACCGCCATGGGAGCTTTATTTTTTGATTCCTTTGGTAATCTTTACGGCTATGGCAGTGCCATTGGCAATGATGATCAGAACACCCTGTTCAGCATCGACAAGAATTCCGGGGAAGTCAATATTCGGACAAGGGGAGAACCTGCTGACCGAAGTGATGGTTGCGCCTGTCCATATACCCTTCAACTAACCAAAGATGTCTACCCCAGGGAAACCATTCCCTGTGGTGAAGTGTACTACACCTTTGTGGTTGGAAATGCCAGTGCGGTGGTCAGAGACGGTCTTACCTTCCGGGATGTCATGCCCGAGGATTTTGAGATTCTGGAAATCGTTAGAAATCCCTATGGAGGGGATGTAATTGATACCGGAAAGGACAACGAATTGCTTATACGCAATATGGATATTCCCCTGGGAGTGGATAGCATCATTGTCAAGGTAAGGGTAGGAGAGAACAGCAGTGGGATCTATAAAAACCAGGCGATGATTGACAATCTGCCTGAATCTCTGGGCGGCTCTACCATTTCCGATGATCCCACCACCATACCGGTTGGAGATTCAACTACCTTGTATGTATTGCCACTCACCGTTAATTACAGCAGTAGAAACTACCTGATCTGCGAAGGCGAAAGTGTTACCCTCAGGGGAGAGAGACCCGATGTCACCTACTTGTGGCAGGACGAATTTGAAACCGATGAATTTGTGATCACCGAGCCAGGCACCTATTGGGTGGAGGCCAGGTCACTTTGCGAGATTGTATACGATACCATTGAGGTTCAACAGGCACCCCCGCTGTCGGTGGAAGTAGGAATGGATCACTCCATCCGGCTGGGTGATAGTTTTGATATCGATCCCTTTATTGAAGGTGCAGGTCCTTTTCAATACCAATGGTTTACGAGCAATGCAGAAGAAACCATAGAATGTGCCAACTGTCCATCGACCACCGTAACACCTTTCAATGATGGTACGTACACCTTGCAGGTTCGGGACGGTGCCGGATGTATAGAATCAGACACTTTTCAGGTAGAGGTAGATAGGAGTGTACATATCTGGATTCCCAATGCATTCACCCCTAACTTTGACGGAGTCAATGACTATTTCTATGTCCTCGGCAGGTATCCCTACCACATTTCCAATTTTGAGATATACGATCGCTGGGGCCAGCGACTTTTCCACAATCAGGACATCCTGGTCAATGACGAGTTTGCCGGCTGGAATGGATTTGCCGGAGGTGAACCTCTAATGCCGGGAGTGTATGTCTACCGCGCTGAACTCAGTTTTGTAGATGGCACCAAAAAGCAATATGTTGGGGATGTAACCTTGGTAAAATAGTACATCGGATTGGCCAAATTTCGTACATCGCATTCCCGCAAAAAGCATTCAGTGTTATCTGGTAGTGTGAAACTACTATTGGCCTGCCTCATCCTGTTTATCCTTTTCATTTTTACCAAACCCCTTGTGCATCAGTTTTTTGATCGGGAAAACACGGCGGTAATATCCAATGACCGATACTACCTGCCATCTGGTGGCAGTGATTTGGAAGTGATTCAACATCAACATTATACACTGGCCTACGACGAAGATGTGGAACAAGCACACTGGGTAGCTTATGAGCTCACCCGGGCCATGCTCAATGGCCCCAGAGTGGAGCGAACTGACTGGTTTGAGGAGGATCAATCGGTATCAACAGGATCAGCCCGTTATGAAGATTATCGGGGAAGTGGTTACAGCCGGGGACACCTGGTACCGGCTGCAGATAGAGCCTTCAATAAAGAAGCCATGGAAGAAACCTTCCTTATGAGCAACATATCTCCCCAGACCAGAGCCTTTAATGGCGGCATCTGGAGAGAGCTGGAAGAAAATGTCCGGGACTGGGCTCGAAAAGAAGGAAGTGCATATGTCATCCCCGGTCCTGTATTTCAGGCATCAGATACCCGCTATGTGGGAAAGAACAGGGTAGGGGTGCCCGATTCGTTTTACAAG
>JAUILF010000290.1 GCA_030433135.1 Bacteroidia bacterium
CAAAAAGTGCTTATGTGCCCGTATTTGCAGCATATTTGGCTCGTAATAGAAAGGTCTAATGCATAGTCCGGGTTTAATTAAATCTTCTGTTTATCAAATTTCCATCTTACGAAGGCTTCAATGGCCTCATAATTAGCTAACCCCAAATTGTGATAACCTTCGGCTGTCTCTCTGTTTCTGTCTTCGGCTCTTTCCCAAAATTCACGCTCGTCATTTCCCGGAAAAGGTGGGCGGTCTTTCTGAGATTGGTGCATGAAAATAGCTTTTCGTTTTTTGACCAGCTCCATAGGACTAATCGGAACCGCCATTTCAATTTGATCTAGTCGCCATTCATGCCAGGCACCTCGATACAGCCACAACCAACAGTCCTTGTACCAGGACTTGTTCTTAGCTTTGTTCATGGCTCCCAGAATTGCGTCCAGGCAAACTTTGTGGGTTCCGTGCGGATCTGCAAGATCCCCTGCTGCATAGATTTGATGAGGCTTTATTTTTTCCAACAGCTCAAGCACTATGTCTATATCCTTGTTGGTCAGATTACCTTTTGAACTTAGCCCCGTCTCATAGAATGGTAAATCGAGAAAGTGAATATTTTCGTCTCCCAGACCACATACCCTGGCCCCTGCCCGTGCTTCCCCTCTTCTGATCAGGCCTTTAATTTTTCGCACTTCGGGGATGTCCTTTTCCCCGGCCTGCTTCTTTTTCAGGTGCTTCTTGACCTTTTTCAATAGTTCGTCCTCCTTGCCCGATTCATCCTGGGTTGGATTGAATTCGTGAATAAACTCCGTAAATCGCAGGGCGTCGTGATCATGCACGGCAATGTTGCCGGAAGTCTGATAGGCAACATGCACCTCATGACCCTGTTCGACCAGTCTGATAAAAGTACCACCCATGGATATCACATCATCGTCAGGATGAGGGCTGAAGATGACAACACGCTTTCTGGCCGGAAGGGCTCTTTCCGGACGTTGTTCGTCATCGGCGTCAGGTTTTCCACCCGGCCAGCCGGTGATGGTATGTTGTAGCCGATTAAATATTTTGATGTTGATATTATAAGCACTGTCTGATTCTACAATCAGGTCACTCAAGCCATGTTCACTATAGTCTTCATCGGTCAGCTTAAGAATGGGTTTTCCTGTCTTCAGTGATAACCATATCGTAGCCCTGCAGATCAAATCATCCGTCCAGTTGCAAAGGCCTACCTGCCAGGGAGTCTGGATTTTCGTAAGGGATTGAGCTGCTGGCTCGTCCAGAATGAAACGTACATGGTCGTGTTTCTGCAGGTATGAAGCCGGGCATGACGGTGTGATAGGTCCTTCCACGGCTCGTTTTACCACATCGGCCTTGTGCATTCCATATGCCATCAGGTAAATGGCCTTGGCTTTGAAAATACTGGCAATCCCCATAGTAATAGCCCGGTATGGAACTTTGTCAAACTCAAAGAAGTCTTTGACAGCATCGAGTCTGGTAATATTGTCCAGTTTGACCAATCGTGTCTTGGATCCCTGCCATGAACCCGGTTCGTTAAATCCAATATGACCGGTACGCCCAATACCCAATACCTGGATATCAATACCCCCTGCAGCCTCAATTTTCTCTTCATATTCGTTACAATAAGCCTCCATGTTTTCCATGGCTACGGTACCGTCAGGGATATGAATGTTTTTGGGATTGATATCGATATGATCAAATAGTTGGTCGTGCATAAACTTGATGTAGCTACGGGCATCATCAGGTTGCATGGGATAGTACTCATCAAGATTGAAAGTCACAACATTAGAGAAACTGAGCTTTTCCTCTTTGTGAATCCTCACCAATTCTTTGTAAAGCAGAATGGGTGTAGATCCGGTGGCAAGACCCAAAACAATATTTTCTCCCTCTTGCTGCTTCTGTCGAACAGATAAGGCAATAGAACGAGCAACATGCTTGGATGCTTCCCGGGCATTTTCCCAGATTCTGACCGGGATTTTCTCAGTTGACCTCAATTGATATTTCAGTAGATCCATAGTAGTATTCTTCAAAATGGATGGCAAAAGTACAGCAAATTTGCTGGCTTTCCGAAAGGTGAGACTATTTCTGACCTCCGATTATAGTCAATTGATCTTTACTTATCATTACCTTTGAACTTCCTTAAGAAAAAGACATGTTTACAATCAATATTTACCTGCGCATTGCCCTGATCATAGTCTGTATTGTTGGTGGGGTAGTACTGGCTTTCCTATTTGGATTCTGGTATGCCTTTCCATTTCTATTGGTAGGAATTATCTTGCTGGTGGGCTACATTATGCTGGGAACAGTGCAATCTGCAGCCTTGAAGATGCAGAAGACTGATTTTCTGGGTGCGGAGAAAAGATTATCCCTGACACTTAATCCCAAATGGCTCTATTCGGCAAACAGAGCCTACTACTATATGATCAAGGGCGGTATTGCCATGCAGTTCAAACGGTACGAGGAAGCGGAATCCCTATTGAATAATGCGCAGAAGACAGGTCTTCCATCGGACAATGAAAGAGCCATGGTTTTTATGCAGTTGGCCAACATATCAGTGGTAAAGAACAACCTCCAGGGAGCCAGGACACTGATGCGTCAAGCCAAACAACAGAATGTAACCGAACCTCAAATTCGGGAGCAGGTGGCTGAATTTGAAAAAGCTCTTAAGAATCAGGGGGCGATGAACAAGATGCGTCACCGGCAGAGAGGGTCGTTTATCCAGCCCGGAGGTAAGCGACGCAGGCCAAAAGGGCGCTAAGGATAGCAATCTTTACACCAGGCATCTGGACTTGCGGTAATGCGATTTGTAATTTCTGACCGAGGAAGGAATTCTCTTTTGCAATTTTGTGGGTACCATATGCATTATCGCACCTCTTTTGCTGTGATACAATTGTGATACTAAAAGGCTTAATTTACAGATATGAAATCTGTCTTAGCCGTTGAAGATGACCCTTCCTTACTAGAGTTGCTAAAAATTCACCTGCTCGATATTCACTGTGAATTGGATACGGCTGTTGATGGTATGGAAGGCCTTGCCAAGATTGTAGACAATCCTTATGATTTGGTCATTCTGGATGTAATGCTGCCTTCATTGGATGGATTTGAAATCTGCAAGAAAGTCAGAGCTCAGCAGATTCGAACTCCCATCCTGATGCTTACAGCCAAAACAGAAGAAATCGATAAGATACTTGGACTGGAGATAGGTGCAGATGACTATGTGGTCAAGCCATTCAGCATAAGGGAGTTGATGGCCAGAGTAAAGGCCATACTTCGCAGGACCGAATTGAGTACAGCCATGGTCGAGGAAGATCGGTCTGCTCAGATAAGACGGGGTGATCTTATCATTGATATTGATAAACGCAAGGTGATGATAGATGAAAAACGGATTGAACTATCACCCAAGGAATTTGATTTGTTGACTTTATTAGCATCTAACCCGGGATTAAGCTATAATCGCAGTCGCTTGCTAAATTTGATTTGGGGCTACGAATTTGAGGGGTTTGCCCACACCGTAAATTCGCACATTAATCGACTCCGAGCCAAGATCGAGTCTGATATGTCTAACCCCCATTATATTTTGACGACATGGGGCATTGGATATAGATTTAATGAGGAAGCCTGACTATTAAGCCTGTAGAACACACACATGAACAACAAACTTTTCTGGAAGGTATCGGTCGTTTTTCTGTTGATTATCATCGGCATTGGTACTATATACGTTTATATTACCGCCTTCTCGTCCAGGTCATATTTTGAGGAGGCAAATCAAAAACTTAACAGTGGAGTTGCAGCGCAAACTGTCAAAGAAGTAACTCCTTTGGTTAATGGCAAAGTCGATACCAATGCCATTCAGGACATTATGCACTCCATGATGGTTATCAACCCTAGTGTTGAAGTTTACCTGCTTGATACAGAAGGCTATATTATTACCTACGTTGCTCCCTATAAGAAGGTGAAACTGGAGAAAGTTTCGCTGGTTCCCATTCAGAAATTTCTCACTCAAAGCGGAGATCGGATCATTAGGGGTGATGATCCCAGAAATCCCGGACAGGAAAAGGTCTTCTCCGCTGCTCCGTTGCTGGAGGGGGATAGCACCATCGGGTACATTTATATCATTTTGGCAAGTGAAGAACAAAGCTCGATCCTTTCAACTCTATTGGGTAGCTATGTGCTGAAAGTGGGAACACTCACATTTCTGGTGTCACTGCTGATTGCTTTAATGCTAGGTTTTTTGGCTTTTTTATACCAAACTAGAAATTTGAGGAATATCATCCGAACAGTAAGAAGGTTTAAGGAAGGTGATATGAGTGCCAGAGTAGAAGATGATGGGCATTTTGCTGAGCTAGGTAACAATTTTAATGCAATGGCTGACCAGATAGCTGATAATATCAATCAAATAAAGTCAGTCGAAAAACTCAGACGCGAGTTGATTGCTAACGTGTCACATGATCTGAGAACACCACTGTCAGTGATCAGAGGTTATATTGAAACCCTGGTGATGAAAGATAACCTATCAGCAAGGGAGAGACAGCGCTATTTGTCTATCGTCCATGATAGCAGTGAAAATTTATCAAACCTGATTGATCAGTTGTTTGAGTACTCCAAACTTGAAGCGGAAGAAATTGTTCCACAGAAAGAACCATTTCAGATTTCAGATCTTATCCAGGATATCATCATGAAATTTGATGTGATTGCATCAGCTAAGAAAATGAAAATCAAACTAAATGCACCCCGCAGTATCCCTATGGTTATTGCAGATATTGGTTTGGTTGAAAGAGCTATCAGCAACCTGATCGATAATGCTGTAAAGTATGGACATGAGGGAGGTACCGTGAATATCGATCTGTCACATACCTCTAATTCTGTGGCCATCAGCATTGCAGACGATGGTCCAGGTATCTCACCTCAGGAGCAATCATTCATTTTTGAACGTTACAAGCGATTCGATCGAACCCGGTCAAAACAGTCAGGTGCAGGCCTTGGTTTGGCGATTGTCAAGAAGATTCTGGAGTTACATAATCAAAGTATCAGGGTCCTGTCTGAAACGGGAAAAGGGGCCTCTTTCGTGTTTAATTTGCCAGCCTACCAGAGGTCTTAGATTGAGTTTACCTGCCAAATCTGTGCTGTGATACAATTGTTATTTTTTGGTGATGAATCCCCAACGGGGTGTGCTTACTTTCGGTAGTATTCCGAATTATTAAAACTTAATTGAATGAATACCCTGGTACGTACCCTAGCTTTATTCCTGTGCACATTATTGGCAAATCAACTCCAAGCACAATGTATTTCAAACTCACAAATTACTACCCTGGATGGCTTGACGAGTGTTGATATCTGCCTGGGCAGTAATCAGACTTCTGTACTGGTCAAGCCCGAAAACCAATCAGGACCCACTGCACTTGCCGTCACCGATGATCAAGGGGTCATTCTTGCTATCCTGACCGGAAACAAGGTGGACTTTGGTCAGGCCCCTCCCGGGGTTTGTCGAATTTATGCTGTCTCGTGGTGGGGCACCTTAAATCAAGAAGTTGTAGCAGACCATATTAATGATGCCGTTTTGGCGGATCATTGCTATGAGATATCCTCCAATTATGTTGAGGTTACCAGATCTCTTCTGGGCATGGGAAAGGTTTATACAAGTACCGGTGATTCTATTGCCTATACTTGTCCCGGTGATGGAAACCCCGATCAGGTAAGTTTTGCCTACGAAGGTAGTTCGGAGGCGAATTTTACTTATCTCATAACTGATACAGAATACAATATCCTGGGTATACCGGATGGAAACACTCAGGACTTTGAAGGAGCAGGTGAGGGCATTTGTCTCGTATGGGCGCTTAATTATCAGGGGCAGTTGCTTGCAAAAGTTGGAGATAACACAAGGAAGGATTCACTGGCCACCGGATGCTATGGACTGTCAGGAAACGCTTTGTCGATCATCAGGTCAGTACCAAAAGCAGGACGCGTAACATACTTAGGTGAAAGCAAAATTGATGTCTGCGTTTCGGATGGCAGTAGTGACTCTATTAAATTTGAGGTTGCTGATCAATCTCCGGCTCATAATCGACTCGTTGTAACTGATACACAAAATGTGATTCTTGCTCTCCCTGAAGGCAGGATCATAGATTTTGAAGGAGCTGGCCCCGGTATTTGCCGGGTTTGGAATGTTTCCTACACAGGGACCTTACAACTTTCAACAGGACAGACCATTACGGATGCTGTGATTTCAGATGAATGTTGGGAGCTGTCAGATGGATATGTGACCGTAAACAGAATAGCGATCAGCGGTGGCACGGTAAGTACCACGAACGACGAAACGACTGTCTATACCTGTACCCAGGATGGAAATGATGACATTATCCAATTTAAAAATGACTCTGTTATTGGTAGCTCATATAAATACTTGATTACAACCCCGGACCTGGTAGTTTTGAGTATTGCAGATAGTATACAAAACTTTGATGGGGCTCCTCCGGGTATATGTTTGGTTTGGGGTCTTGCCTATGAAGGAGAGTTGCTGGTAAAGGTAGGGGATAATGCCGGACAGGTTCAGATAGCGGATGGTTGTTCTGATCTGTCTGATAATTATATTGAAGTGATTAGAGACATGCCGGATGGTGGCACTGTGTCTATGCCATCGGGTGGTACCACTTACTACACCTGTACACAGGATGGTAACCCCGATATAGTGAATTTTTCACACCAAACCTCCTCAACAGTTAAATCTATTTATGTTATTACCACACCTGGTCTGGAGATCCTTGCTTTCGTTTCAGCTGATAGCCAGGATTTTGATGGAGCCCCTCCAGGCACCTGTTTGGTATGGGGTCTATCTTATACCGGAGACTTGCTAGCAGAAGTTGGCGACAATGCCGGTCAAGTCATGCTGACAAATGATTGTTATGAATTGTCCGAAAACTATATCACAGTTATTCGTGACGTTCCAGATGGTGGCCAGGTCAGTACTTTTACCGGAGCCTCAGTGACATACACCTGTCCACAGGACGGGAAATCAGATATTGTGACTTTTAGAAATAAGGATGCTTCCAAATCCAGTTATATTTATGTGATCACATCACCTTCCCTGGAAATTTTGGGTTTTACTGAGGATAAAATGGACTTTGATCCTGCACCTCCAGGTGATTGTTGGGTATGGGGTTTGGCTTACACAGGTGCATTGACAGCGGAAGTTGGAGACCATGCAGGTTCAGTAGCATTATCAGATGATTGTTATGACTTATCTGACAATTATGTTGAGGTGATCAGAAGAGAGCCTGAGGCCGGAATGATCCTCAATCGTTCAGGGGAAGAAGTAGTTGAGACATGTACCCAGGATGGAGTTTCGGATATAGTACAAATGGAATCAATGGGTGCATCCCAATCGAATTACGCGTACCTTATAACCACTCCTGACCTTGAAATCCTGAACATTCAGTATGGAACCAGTCAGGATTTTGATGGAGCCCCTCCAGGCACCTGTCTGATATGGGGAATAGCATATACAGGTGGAATATTGGCTGAAATCGGAGATAATTTGGACCAGGTTGACCTGGCTTTTGGCTGTTACGATCTCACTGAAAATTACATTACGGTAAACAGATATAGTCCGGACGGAGGATCAGTGAGTATGCCTTCCGGAGAAACAACCAGTTATACCTGCACCCAGGACGGCAACCCGGATGTGGTCTCTTTTGTGAATTCCGGAGCTTCAGGCCCTGAATATGCCTATATCATTACCACACCGGAGCTGGAGATTCTCGCAGTAAAAACGGATAGCAGCCATAATTTTGATGAAGCTCCTCCGGGTATCTGCTGGGTATGGGGACTTTCGTATACCGGAAATTTGACTGCCTCTGTTGGTGAGATTGTCGGTGAAGAGATGCTTTCAGATGAATGCTTTGATTTGTCGGACAACTATATTGAGGTAATCCGTGACCAACCTCAAGGAGGTACAGTTGCGATGCCAAATGGTGAAACCGAGATTTATACCTGTACTCAGGACCGTGATAGAGATATAGTGACATTTGTTGCCTCGGGAGCATCTAGCTCAAAGTATGCATATATAATCACTTCA
>JAUILF010000291.1 GCA_030433135.1 Bacteroidia bacterium
ATCATGTCCACCCGAAAGGAATTTTATTGGGATGCAGGTGTAAAAATCAGACCGGACGATATTGCAGGTACTACCCGGGACATTAAAGCTGCTTTTGATGAAGTGTTACCGGCTCAGGTTTTCCGGGGCAGATTTATGGACGAACATATAGCCAGGTTCTATCAGGACGATCAGAGGCTTTCCAGCACCACCAAGGCCTTTGGAATACTGGCCATATTGATCTCCTGTCTGGGACTATTCGGCCTTGCCACCCATGCTGCTGCCCAAAGAACCAAGGAAATTGGTATACGTAAGGTACTTGGAGCAACCATCGGCAACATAGTTTATCTCTTATCAAAAGACTTCCTGAAATTGATCCTGATTGCCTTGATTATAGCCGTTCCACTGGCCATCTACTTCATGGATAAGTGGCTCAACAATTTTGTCTTCAGGATAGACATGCCCTACTGGGCATTTATTCTGACGGGAGTACTCGCAGTCGCTATTGCCTTGCTGACGGTGAGTTATCAGAGTATACGAGCAGCTTCTTCAAGTCCCATTAATGCTTTAAAAGATGAATAATTCAGTCGGCAGTTCTCAGTTCTCAGTTCTCAGTTCTCAGTTCTCAGTTCGCAGTCTCCAGTTCGCAGTCTCCAGTTCGCAGTCTCCAGTTCGCAGTCTCCAGGAAAATAAATTTTTGATTATAAATATTTTATACATTATATAAATACGTATATAAAAAGTAAAGCAAGCAAACTAGCCAATAAGCCAACAAGCTAAAAGGCCAATTAGCCAAGATAAAGCCATGATATACACATACTTCAAGATAGCACTGAGACAGTTGGGAAAACACCCCCTGTTTACCGGGATCAAACTAACCAGTCTGACGATTGGTCTGACCGCCTGTCTTCTAATAGGATTATACGTTCAACATGAGTCCTCTTTTGACAAATTTCACGAAAATGCAAATGACATTTACCGGGCGGTTATGCTATATAGTTTCAACGGTGAAGAAGGAGCTGTTGAAGTTACCGGCAACAAGACAGTACCGGCCCTCACTGCAAATGTACCCGGCCTGGAAAAGGGGACCAGGGTTATCAAATTTGAAAATGTTGTCCAATTTGAGGACCAGAAATATGAGGAAGCGAATCTGTATTTTGCCGACTCTACCTTCTTTGGAATATTTACTTTTCCACTTCTCCAACAAGGCAGGGATAAAGTTCTGACCGAACCAAACCAGGTAGTGATTTCACGCGCGAAAGCGACTCAATATTTTGGGAATAACGATCCCCTGGAGAAGGTGATTGAGATCGGGTCCAAAGAATATGAAGTGGTAGGAGTGATGGAAAATGCACCCGATAATTCGCAGTTGCAGCCCGATTTCGTAGCCTCATTTTACAGTCTCAGGGCTGCCAGTCCGGAGCGTGAAACCTGGTGGAATGCCAACTATGCCAGCTATTTTCTGGCTAATAACAGTCAGACTCTTCCGGCACTACAGGAGAGAGTCGATTCCTACGTAGATCAAATTCAGGGTGAAGCCGGCATGCAAGAACCCGACTATCTTGCATTCAGGCTGGAGCCATTCACAGACGTGCATTTGCATTCATCGGTACCGGGAAATTTTGTACCAAATGGGGATCTGCGCTACTTGAAAATTTTAGGCATCATAGCGATCCTTATCTTGTTAATAGCCTGCTCGATCTATATCAATCTCACCAATGCCCTGGGTTCTGAAAGAGCTCGTGAGGTTGGAGTGCAGAAAGTGCTAGGTGCTTCAAAGCAGCAGTTGTTCGTGCAGCACATGGGAGAATCTCTAGTCCTCACTGCAGTCGCTATGCTAGGTGCGGTAGGATTACTTGTACTTGTTTTACCTTTCTTCAATAGTTTCTTTTCCACTCAGGTTTCCACCTCCATCCTGCTGAATCCGGTTCTGGTCTTTGCTTCTATACTTGCGTGGTTCATCATTAGTTTGATTGCAGGCGGGTATCCCACCATCCTTATCACCCGTGTTGGTACCGCATTGGTTTTAAAGGGGAGATATAAATTATCACCAGGCGGATTGGTCCTCCGTAAGGGGCTGGTCGTCTTTCAGTTTGCTATAGCGATCGGACTAATTATCGCAACCCTCGTACTCAACGGTCAAATGAGATATATACAGAACAAAAACCTGGGTCTTCTGACGGATCAGATAGTTGTATTACCTGCCGATCAAAAGGTCATAGACCAGCTGCCTTCCATGAAGACACAACTAAACCAATTACCGGGGGTCCTGTCAGCATCACTGGTATACGAAACACCCAGTCAGATCGATGGAACTTATGATGCTGGTCCTACAGAAAGCAGTCAATCTTATCTGGTCAAGGCTCTGCCCATTGATCAGGATTTCATTGGAACCATGAGTATCGACATACTGGCAGGCGCAGGGTTTGACCAGACTGATATTGCCCGGAGTTATGATTATCAGGAAGACAGTACCTTATTACGTGAAATCATTATTAACGAAGCCTTTGCGTCTGAATACGGCTGGGAGCATTCGGAGGCAGTGGGACAGATCATCAATTTTAATGGGCGTCGGTCACGTATCAAGGGGGTCACCAATGATTTTCACTTTTCATCACTACATGAAAATATTCAGCCCCTGATTCTTTTTCCAGACCAATGGGGCAACCAGGTGCTGGTAAAGATCAGTGGTGGAGATATGGGGGCCAGTCTAAGTGAGTTAGAGTCATTATGGAATACGCACATAGACCACCGTCCCTTCTCCTTCCATTTTCTGGAGGAAGAATACGATCTCATGTATAAAAGTGAAATGCGAACGGCTACGCTGATCACCATATTTTCGAGTCTTGCAATCTTGCTGGCCTGCATGGGACTGTTCGGACTGACTTCTATCCTCATCGCACGACGCACCAAAGAGATCGGGGTGAGAAAGGTGCTGGGCTCAACTACATTCGATATCGTAAAGTTACTCAGCAAGAATTTCCTCCTATTGATCGGGTGCTCCTTTGTTGTCATCAGTCCGGTGGTGTACCTGCTGATGAAGAATTGGCTGAACCACTTTCATTATCGCATTGATCTACCCTTGAGTGCATTCTTGATAGCCGGACTTTCAGTGCTTCTGTTTTCTCTTTTAGTCCTGACCAGCCAGGGAATAAAAGCAGCCCTACAGAACCCTATAGATAGTTTAAGATCAGAATAATAAGATTCCTATGTTTAACAATTACTTTAAGTTAGCTATTCGAAATTTGGGAAAGGGTAGAGCCTATTCCCTCATTAACGTACTCGGTCTGTCGATCGGGTCACTGGTATGCATTCTGATCTTGCTTTTCGTGGTCAACGAATATAGCTATGACAAGTTTCATGAACACTCGGATCGAATTTACAGGACCTGGGTCAAAGAGCATTTCCAGGGTGAAATATTTTTCAACAGTGTGACGCCCTTCATCCTGGGAAGTACACTCGAAGAAGAGATTCCTGAACTTGAAGAGGTTGCTCGCTACCTCACTATTCAGAGCCTGGTCAAGAATCAGGACTTTTCCGAAGAGGAGGTTATCCACCTGGTGGAACCTTCCTTTCTGGAGATTTTCGACTTCCCGGTCCTGCAAGGTGATGCCTCGTTGTTAAACGAACTTCATCAGGTAGTACTTACACCGGAGATGTGTGACAAGTACTTTGGCAGTGATGATGTTCTGGGCAAAACCATAACCATGCAAGTGGGAGGAGAATGGACGGATTTTTCAGTTTCCGGTATCATCGCAAGCCCCCCGACTGAATCAAGTATACAGTATGACATCCTCATTCCTTTCAAAAATGTCGAGACGTTTACCAGTCCTCAGATGCGACAAAACTGGATGTCTGTATATCCCGAGACCTATGTCATGGTAAACCCCGGAACCGACCTTGAACAACTGAAAGCCAAAATAGCCACGGTAGTAGATGCCAGAGTGGCAGAATTCTATGAGCCTGGTGAATATGTAGTGGGCCTACAACCTATAACAGATATTCATCTTAATGCAGATGTTCCGCTGGGCATCGCACCTGTGAGTGACCGCAAGTATCCACGAATCCTGGCCGGCATTGGCATACTCATCATGCTACTGGCTTCTATCAACTTCACGACTCTTGCCATCGGAAGGTCCGTAACCCGTGCCAAAGAAGTAGCGATCAGAAAAGTATCGGGTGCCAGACGTAATCAACTGATGCTGCAGTTTTGGACCGAAGCAATTCTGACTTCCTTTATGGCATTAACCATTGGCCTGGTGCTGGCATGGTTACTACTACCGTATTTCAATCTGCTGACTTCTCGTGATCTTGTTCTATCCTTCAGCCTGAAACAGTTATCACTATTTGTAGCTCTTGCAGTCATCACGGGGCTACTGGCTGGAGCATATCCGGCTATGATCCTATCCGGCTTCTCTCCTATTAGATCGCTACAAGGAACTATCGGAAAAACCAAAGGTGTTAACCGACATAACATTTTGCGCTGGCTGGTGGGATTTCAATATCTGCTCTCCATTGGTCTGATTACCTGTACTCTGGTAATGCGCGATCAACTAAATTATATTCAGAATAAAAATCTGGGATTTGATGAAGAGCATGTGATGGTCTTTCCCTACCAGGCAGCTGGTCAAAGACTTACACAGACCTGGGAAGAGATGGGAGCTGTCGAGCAAAGGCTAAGAAGTGCCCTTGCGGGTCGGGCTGATATTGTAGGGATGACCGTATCCAACCACACTATCGGCACTCCTGGTTGGTCACAACTTGGGTTTACTGACAAGGAAACGGAACGCTTTCGCAGGTTTACCGCGCAACAAATAAGCCCGAATTACCTTGATCTGATGTCGATCAAACTAGAAGAAGGGAGAAACTTTCATACTGAACCGGAGTCCGATTTAAAATCGGCAATCATCAACCGAGCTATGGCAGCTGAATTTGGACTCGAAGATCCTATTGGAAAAATGCTGCCGGGGCCATTCATGGAGTACCAGATCATAGGACTAACAGATAATTTTCAGTACGCATCGCTTCATAACCCGGTGGAACCTTTAGTTATGGTCAAAGATGCGATTCCTTTATGGCGAGCAGCGCCAGATCATGTGGTGGGAGATGGTCTCAATCCTAAAGTCTCGATCAAAATTCAGTCACCTGATCTCTCTGCCACCATTCGTGAGATAGAGAATGTATGGTTAGAAGTAGCTCCAGAGCAGTCTTTTGAATTTCACTTTATGGACGAGGACCTGGATCGTCAGTATGCTGCGGAATCCCGACTTGGTAAGATAGTCGGCCTTGCAACTGCTCTGGCGATTGTCATCGCATGCCTGGGATTGTTTGGAATTGGTTTGCTCACCATCGCACAGCGGCAAAGGGAAATAGGTGTTCGCAAGGTATTGGGTGCGTCCACGATGCAGATTATGATCCTACTCAACAAGCGGTTTTCAATCATCGTACTGCTAGCTGCCGTCGTTGCCATTCCGGTTTCCTGGAGCATCATGTCTTCCTGGCTGGAGGGTTTTGCATTTGGAGTCGATCTTTCACCGCTAGTCTTTGTTCTGGCTGCCGCGATAGCACTGGTACTATCATGGGCTGCGGTAGGTTCCCAATCGTATCTGGCTGCCACTGCCAATCCGGTGGATAGTATCAGGGATGAATAGTTAGTTATAGGAATAAAGCCCTCGAAAGGGTAGTATAGGTACTATAAATACCTTGTGGATAGTATCAGGGATGAATAGTTAGTTATAGGAATAAGCCCTCGAAGGGTAGTATAGGTACTATAATAAGTATCGAAGAAAATTAAGTCCTACCGGAATTAAAGTAGTCAACTTCTACAACCCTCGAGGGTAGTCCTAGCAGGTTGTAAATTATTTGTTGTAGATTTATAAGGAGGATCATCAACCCTTTTCTTTCGAACCACATGCTACCCTCTCATACCTACCATATTTATAATCATGCCAACGGTGGAGATAATGTATTTCGAGAACCAAAGAACATAGAATATTTTAAAAAGAGGTGGAGAAGATACATAGACCCCATAGCAACCACTTATGCATTCTGTTATATGCCCAATCACTTTCATATGATGCTTCGGGTTAAGGACCGTAGAGCTGTGATTGATCGTATGATAAAGTTGAAAAAACTGAATCTTGCGAAGATTCCAATCTTACCAGATTACGATCAACCGGAAACTTTCAACAAACTTATTACAATGCTTGAAAGAGAAGCATTTTCTGTCATTGATATCGAACAGCTGGACCAAATGATTTCAAGATTTGTAGTGCAACAGTTTTCCAATCTTTTTAACGGATACACTCAGGCAATCAACAAGATCTATCGAAGGTATGGTAGTTTATTCGCTCCACGATTTAGACGAATCCCAGTAATGGATGAAGACTATGGACGTAAACTGATACTATATATACATAGAAATCCGGTTCATCACAGGTTTCGTAAAAGGATGGAACAATGGTCTTACTCTTCCTATAACACCTATATGAAATCTATTGAAAGTTGGGACAAATCTCCCATATCAGAGTACTTCCTAACCTATCAGGACTTTGTGGAGTTCCATGAACATGGAGATCCTGACATCGGGTAGATGTATAAAGTGCCGGTAATAATCTTCCCACCAAAAAAAAAGGGGAACAGCGTTCTGTTCTCCCTTTTAAGAATGGTAAAAAAGACTGTACTCTTTACCGGATCCTAGTCATCCGGAAATTCGTTCCAGGTCTTCTGAGGTTGGTTAGGGTCAGGCACTGCATGCTTCACAGCTGGGATCATCAATGTTGCATGCAATAGCTTCTGATGCAGCCACATCTTCGCTAATGACGGTACCAGATTCCTTACTCAGTTTGCGCTGATGCTTTTGACTCAGTGTAAACTTGATCGGATCAACAGCTGCTTTGGACCGCATGTAATACATTCCTGTCTTTAACCCCTTCTGCCAGGCATAAAAATGCATGGAAGTAAGTTTGCTGAAGTTGGCGTCTTCGACAAAGAGATTAAGACTCTGACTCTGACAAATAAAAGCACCACGATCAGCTGACATATCGATCAAGACCTTTTGACTCAATTCATAAGCAGTTTTGTACAGCGATTTCAAATCGTCGGGAATGGCCTCTATCTGCTGTACAGAACCATTGGCAGCCATCAACTGCTCCTTCATTTCATTGTCCCAAAGGCCTCGATCGATAAGGTCATTCAGTAAGTGCTTGTTCACCACAATGTATTCTCCGCTCAGGGTTCTCCTGGTATAAATATTGGCTGTATAGGGCTCAAAACACTCATTATTCCCCAGTATCTGTGAGGTAGATGCTGTAGGCATTGGTGCCAGAAGCAAACTGTTTCTGAGTCCTTTTTCTACTATATCCTTCTTGAGTGACTCCCAGTCCCATCGATCCGTTGGACTAACTCCCCAGAGATCAAACTGAAGCACCCCTTCACTGGCAGGTGACCCCTGGAAACTTTCGTAGGCACCATCCTCGCTTGCAATCGCGCAACTTTCTGTCAGCGCAGCAAAATATATGGTCTCGAAAATGTCCTTATTCAACTGTCTGGCCTCTTCACTTTCAAAGGGATGACCCATTTTGATAAAAGCGTCAGCCAGTCCCTGAACTCCGATCCCGATTGGACGATGACGCATATTGGAGTTTCTTGCCTCTTTTACAGGGTAATAATTGACATCGATTACCTTGTTGAGATTGCGGGTCACCACCCGGGTGATTTCATATAACTTCTGGAAGTCAAAGACCCCATCTTCCACAAATTTCATCAGACTCAATGAGGCAAGGTTGCAAACAGCTACTTCATCCGGAGAGGTGTATTCAATGATCTCCGTACACAAATTACTGGAGCGAATCGTACCCAGGTTCTTTTGGTTGGATTTCTCATTGGCTGCGTCCTTATACAAAATGTAGGGAGTGCCGGTCTCTATCTGTGACTCCAGGATCTTAAACCAAAGATCCTGTGCTTTCACAGTCTTCCTGGCCTTGCCTTCTGACTCATACTTCTCGTACAGGGCTTTAA
>JAUILF010000292.1 GCA_030433135.1 Bacteroidia bacterium
TGGTTGGTTTTCATATTTGGACTTTCGGGTTGCCTCGTCATGGGCGATCCATATTCCCAGTTACCCCCGGGTCCCTGGCGTGGAATACTAAAACTGGATCCGGAACAGGCAATCATTAATGAGGCCCGAAGAGAAACAGACAGGGGGCATCTGATGTCCTTTGATGAAGTCACAGAAGGAGAACTTCCCTTCAACTTCGATGTAAAGTACGTGAATGAAGACAGTATGTACCTCGTCTTGCACAATGCATCCGAAGAAATTATTTTGGATGAGATAAGTTACAAATTTGATCGTGCTACCAACAAGGATACCATCATCATTGGTTTTCCACCTTATGATTCATATTTCAAAGCCATTTTTGAAGATAACATCCTCGAGGGTGAGTGGATCGTTCCGAGTAGAGGTCCCAATTATCGAATGGGCTTTGTGGCCCGGCATGCTCAGGACTACCGCTTTACCCGTTTGGAAAAAGAGCCCATCGCTGATGTGTCCGGACGCTGGTCTGTGCAGTTTGATGTGGAAAAGGAAAATCCCACTCCAGCCATAGGTGAGTTTAATCTGGAAGGCAATCATCTGACGGGTACCTTTATGACAGAAACCGGAGACTATCGTTTTCTGGAGGGCACTGTCCAGGATAACAAGGTCTATCTCTCGGCATTTGATGGATCACACATGTATCTGTTTGAAGGAATCGTAAAGGATGAAAATTCCATGGAAGGTATCTTCCGTAGTGGTACACATTATATCACCACCTGGATTGCTACCCGGGATAGTAGTGTTACCCTGCGATCTCCGGATACCCTGGTTAGGATGCTAGAGCCACTGCAACCCTTAAAAATCAGCTTTAAGGACAGGGATGGCACTATGATCAGTCTCGATGATCCACCCTTTGCGGGTAAGCCCAAGATCATTCAGATCATGGGAACGTGGTGCCCCAATTGTCTTGATGAAACTCGGTTTCTGCTGGACTGGCAAAGGAATAATCAATCCGAAGTTGCCATCCTAGGGTTGGCCTTTGAAAGGCATGAGGATGAAGACCTTGCCTGGAAAGCAATTGAAAAGTATCGTGACCGGCTTGACATTGAATATCCCATATTGCTGGCAGGTAACTCAGATAAAATATCTGCAGCAAAAAAGTTGCCGATGCTAACCGAGATAGTCTCGTTTCCTACTCTCCTTTTTGTTGACAAAGACAATATGGTCAAACGCATCCATACAGGTTTTAATGGTCCTGCCACCTCCAGATATGAGGAATTTATACGTGAATTTAACAATGTTGTTTCGCTTATTTCAGAATAACTTCGTAACTGGTCATGATATTGGTCACTAGCTAATTGTGCATAGAAGGAGAAAAAGCACCTCCATTTTGAGCATGGTTTTTGCAAAATTTCTACTTTATAGCTGACGAATCGTTTTTTTCATCCGTTTTAATCTCAAGTACTAAATCATGAGACCTCTGATCTATCCCTTGTTGCTGTGTTTCGTTTTGAGCACATTACCGGTTCTGTCCCAGGATAGACAGGAGGAATTACAGCTATTACGTGATTCGGTAAACTATGATGAAAGCATGGTTCCTGATTATCAATTACCAGCATTACTGGGGAAAACCAATGATGCCAGGTTAATGAATGCCAATCATTGGATGACGGAGCGACGGCCTGAATTGATGCGGATGATGCAAAATGAAATGTATGGTCTTTTCCCCGATGAGGACATTAAAGTATCTTTTATTATTAATTCTGATCAACCTGCTTTGAATGGCATTGCCAGACGTAAGGAGGTCACTATCAGCGTCTCCAACGGAAGTGAAAGCAGAGACGTAAGCATGTTAATTTATATTCCATCTCAGATTCACGGACCTGCACCGTTATTCGTTGGTCTGAATTTCTATGGAAACCACACGATACATGCGGATCCGGGAATCAGTATTCACCAAAGTTGGGTACGTAACAACGAAGAATTTAACATAAGAGGCAATCTAGCAACCGAAGAAAGTCGTGGCGTAAGATATTACCGTTGGCCGGTGGAAGAGATCATGGAAGAAGGATTTGCACTGGCCACCATCTACTATGGTGACATTGATCCCGATTTTGATGACAATTTTGAAAATGGCATACATGGGCTTCTGGACGATGATGTCAATAGATCAGAGTTAAGCTCCTTAAGTGCCTGGGCTTGGATGCTGGGTCAAACCATCAACTATTTTCAACAAGATCCTTCGATTGATGAAAATAAAGTTGCCGTAATCGGACATTCGAGATTGGGAAAGGCTGCCTTATGGGCCGGAGCTATGGATCAGCGTTTTGCGCTAATAGTCTCAAATGACTCGGGATGTGGAGGCGCCGCTATCTCGAGACGTCAATATGGTGAAACTGTTCATATTATCAATCTGGCATTTCCACATTGGTTTAGTGACCATTTTAATGAATATAACAAACGTGTGAATCAATTACCATTTGATCAACATTCGCTGTTAGCTTGTATGGCTCCCAGACCTCTTTATGTTGGAAGTGCGTCAGAAGATCAATGGGCAGACCCCAAAGGTGAATTTACAGCTGCCAAGGAGGCCAGCCTGGTGTACAGTCTCTTCGACAAGAAGGGTTTGGAGGGAATTGATATGCCTGGCGTTAATTCACCGGTCGGTGATGGCAGTATCCGCTATCATATGCGCGAAGGAAAACACAATATCACTTCTTATGACTGGGAACAATACCTGGCTTTCGCAAGAAAGCATTTTCAATCCCGGTAATCTTTCGGTGGTTTCTTTCGCCAGTTCTTGATTTCAGATCGCTGTTTCTTTTTTTGCAGCCTCTTTTCTACACTGGATCTGGATCGTCTGGTTGCTTTACGCTTTTTGGGAGGAATGGTGAACGGTACTATATAGTCTCTCAATCGCCTGCATGCTTCTCTCCTGTTTCGATTCTGATGTCGGAACTGGTCCACTTTGATGATAATCTCACCCTTTCCAGTCAGATACCGATCCTGCTTTGAGAGGATTCTGCGTTTTACCTCGTCCGGTAATGAGCTGCCACTTACATCCAAGGATAATTGTACGGCTGTTGATACTTTGTTAACATGTTGACCACCGGGACCACCAGAACGCATGGTCCTGAATTGGAGCTCAGACCATGGAATCCAAAGTTTTTCGGTAATCTTGAAAACACCTGCCATCTTAGTTCCCGGTTGATAAGCGAAATGCCAGTGAAGCAGCGGCCAGATCCTCAGAGGCATGTCCCACACTTTTAAAGCAGGTAATGTCCTCATCCGATAGCCGACCCGGAGTCAATTTTCGGGTAAGTCCCGGAAGGTCTCCAATAATGTGATCCATGTTGATGGCTTTCCTGCGCAGGGGAATGATCAAGTCCCCGGCTTCCTCCAGACAATGTGGAGTATCGATATATAGCCTCGAACGAACAATAGCTTCTGTATCTGCCTCCTGCATGTCTGGTTTATAGGCACCTGCCAGATCAAGGTGTTGTCCGGGGACGATATGGCGTCCCATTATCAATGGCGCAGGACTACTGGTAGCTGCAGTGATTATATCGACATCGCTTATCACGGAATTGATTCCATCAACAACCAATATCTCTTTGCCCAGATCCTGCAATTGTTCTTTCACGACACTTGCCTTCCTCTTACTTCTTCCCCATATGAATACTTTGCGTATCGGTCTCACAGCACAATGAGCTCTAACCATGTATGGCGCGAGGCTCCCTGTCCCCAGCAACAGCAAAGTTTGACTTTTAGTACGAGATAGATAGGTACTTGCCAGGGCACTGGTAGCAGCGGTTCGCAGATTTGTGAGTGTGGGTGCATCCAGCATGGCCAGAGGTAATCCTGTATCCGTTTCCATCAGGAAGTAAGTCCCCTGGATGGTATCCAGTCCGGCCTTCCTGTTTCCATGAGACATGAGAATCATCTTGACCCCTAAATGAGTGCCTTTCTTCCAGGCAGGCATGAGGAGAAGCATACTGGGTTGATCTATACTGCTGTGTTCGACATCATAATGAGAACGAATAGGTACTTCCACGTCCTCCTGAAAAGACACGTTCAAAGCTTCGATCAATTTATCCCAGGTCAGTAATTCCGTGAGTCTCTGGTGATCTAGGTAGGTAATCATCTATTTCTCATTCGTCTTATTCAAATTCAAATGTCAATTGTTCTTCTTCTATTTCAGTATCCAGGTTGGACATACCAACACCCAGGAGACGTACTCCCTCCTCAATATCTATATGTTTATTCATCAGGTCAAGTACGGTACTTTCTATGGTTTCCCGATCATTCAGAAAAGTACGATATGATTTACTTCGTGTGGGTGTGGTAAAATCAGGATATCGCCACTTGAGCTGAATCGTCCTGCCACTGACTTGCAAACGATGCAATGTGTTCACCAGTTTGTCACAGAGTGTAATCAGGATTTTCTGAGCTTCTTCTCGAGTATCCACATCCTCTTCAAAAGTTCTTTCAATGCTTACTGATTTCCTGAGTCTGCTCGGTTTTACTGGTCTATCATCTATACCTCTACAAACATCATAATAGTAAAGTCCCGACTTGCCAAAGATCCTGGTCAATTCATACTTACTATATTTTTGTAGATCGGCACCGGTGAATACATTCAAACCATGCATTCGCCTGAGCGTGGCTTTACCCACTCCATAGAACTTTTCGACCGGTAGATCAAGTACAAACCGTTGGACCTGGTTTGGCTTAATGACTGTCAGTCCATCAGGTTTGTTCATGTCAGAGGCGATCTTTGCCAAAAACTTATTGATCGATATCCCGGCGGTGCAGGATAGCGATGTTTTCTCCCAAACCAAACTCTTGATCTCCTTCGCAATATCGGTGGCTGATTGCATGTTTTTCTTGCTCTTGCTAACGTCCAGGTATGCTTCATCCAATGAAAGTGGTTCGACCAGATCTGTGTACTGAAAAAATATCTCCCTTATCTGCTGCGAGACCTCCTTATAGACGTTAAAACGATGTGGAACAATGACCAGATCTCTGCACTTCTGCTTAGCCAGAGCCATTGGCATGGCCGAAAAAATTCCGTATTTCCTGGCTTCATAACTGGCAGCTGCAACGACACTTCGCTTGCTGTCACCACCTACCACTACCGGTCTGTTTTTTAATGAAGGATTGTCTCTTTGCTCAACAGAAGCAAAGAAGGCGTCCATGTCAATATGGATGATCTTGCGCATGACTATCCGAAAATAGATTTATTCGGACTATTTTGTTAATTGATGTGCCTGGTGGTCATGTAGAAACAAAATGCCAGCATCGAGATATGTGCTGCCAGCAAGTTGCATTTATCATGCGACAATTCACCATTCATCGGAATGGAGTTCAAGATCGGGATAACAGTCTAACTAGACCTGGATTAATTTAACACGTTGCTGTCAAACAGCATACCCATTTTGGCATCATGACCTACACTAATTTTGAGCTTAAGCAGGTCCTGCTTATATGGGTACTTTTGCGCATCAATGATAAACACCTTACAACCTAGAGCTTCTGATAGCTCATCGTGCTCGGTTTTCCAGCAATGTGCCAGCTCCAAAGTCGTTCCGTGATAGTCTTTAGCCCATTTTCGTCCGATAACAACCTGGAGATAGATAATACCATTCCTGAATGCCAAAAGGCGCGAAGACAAACCAAATCCCACACGGTAATACATGTCTGTCTTGAAGTAGTGTTTCCTATTTATTTCTTCAATACTCATCGTGGCAAAAATGCAGCAAAAACTGCGCCAGAATCACGTATTACATATAACTATCGCTGATCATATGTTAACAAATCTTTGACCAGAGCTGATTTGTATTAACATTATTCCATCTAACTTTACAGAAGATTAACTTTATGGCTGGTCAGTTGGACACCTGACTTTTGATGATGGTTCCTTACTCCTAATATTAAAAATCATTCATTGATGATTCGCTTTTTCATATTGCTCGTTCTTTCAGTATTGGTTAGTTGTTCAACAACAGATGAACCTGAGCCATTTACGGTTATCAGCCCGGTAACAATGATGGAACTAATGGAACATTCCGATGACTTTATTCTTTTGGATCTGAGAACCACTGAGGAGATTGCAGCAGGGTCGGTGGAAGGAGCAGCTTTTCTCGACTACCATTTGGAGGACTTTGCAGAACGACTCAATGCCATGGATAAAGGAAAAACCTATGGTTTGTATTGCGGCAGCGGGATACGAAGCAACCGGGCCATGCAAATGATGGAAGAAATGGGGTTTTCCAGGGTATATGATATGGAAGGAGGTTATAACGCATACCGAGAAAGTGTAGCCAATGAATAAGTATTGGGAAGCATTTATTAACGGTTACCAGGGATATGCTTCCTACTTGTGGAATGAGATTACCCATCCAACCTTCCACAGTTATTTTTATTGGTTGATCCTGGTATCCGTCTTCTTCTTCCTGTTGGAATGGTTTCGGCCCTGGAGAGTGGACCAACCCAGGTTTCGCAAGGACTTCTGGTTGGATGTGTTCTACATGTTCTTTAATTTTTTTCTTTTTTCACTGGTCATATATAATGCCGCCAGTGAGGTCGTGGTAACTTTTATTAATCAAGCTATTTTACGATTTAGTGGAGTAGATATCCAGGCACTAAATCCTATGAATGGATGGCCCATGTGGAGCATTTTACTAACGGGATTTATAGTCCGGGATTTCATACAATGGTGGGTACACAGATTACTACACCGCAGTTCATGGTTGTGGGAATTCCACAAGGTTCATCACTCGGTAGAACAAATGGGATTTGCTGCACAATTGCGTTACCACTGGATGGAAAATGTAGTCTACCGGTCTATCGAGTATATTCCCCTTGCACTTCTGGGGATAGGGTTGTATGATTTCTTTGTCATTCATATTTTCACCCTTGCAGTGGGACATTTCAACCATTCCAACATATCTGTACCGGGGTGGGTATCAGCCGGAGTGGTCGGAATGCTTATTGGCATAGTAGTCTCATTTCAGCTACTTGATGTTCACGTGGTGGAAGTGAACACTTTGATTGGACATCTGGGTGTCATCTTGTTATGTGTGATCGGTTCTGCTGTTTTGCTGGGTCCTGTCATGCGAAAATTATTTAATAGTCCGGAAATGCATATCTGGCATCATGCCTATGATCTTCCCCAGGATAGAAAGTATGGGGTGAATTTCGGACTAACCCTGGCGATCTGGGATTACCTTTTCAGGACTGATTACATTCCTTATGATGGACGTGATATCAAACTTGGATTTCCTGGAGTAGAGGACTTCCCAAAGACTTTCATTCGGCAGAATATGCATGGCTACTTCAAAGACAAGAAGCCTGTCGAGTAGGCTTTTAATAGCTTTTTCCCGTGTTGTGTCCCAAGGTAAATGCCCTGGAAATATTGAAACCGAAATGAATGCCGCCATCGAACCAATCTCCCACTGTTTCGGTGACAAATCCTTTGTCTATCATCGAAGTGGAGTTGGTGAAGTGTAGCTGGAATACGTGACCTCCCGTTTCGATATCGACCCCGATGGAAAAGCTGTTAAAATACTTTTCAGCTATCTGATCTGGAAAGACATAGTAATACTCCAGATTAATGCTTATCCGGTTGGTTATCTTCATTCTCCCTCCCATGCCCAGTGCAAAAACATCATTCTTTTCTTCATGTGTCTCTACCCAATTGCGGTGGATATGAATCGGCATTACCTGAAAACTGAATGCCTCTGAAAATTTTCTTGCAATCAAAAGCTGGTTGGTATAAAAAAATCGCGAACGAAAGAGATTTGATGCCTCAGGATCCTCGTATCGTAGGGTGTTAACTGCCATGGTCCCTACATATGACATACCAATAGGCATGTTTCTGCCCCCGGAACTTTGACGGAGGAAATGATACTTGACAAATCCGTCGTATGTCTTTTCCAGACTACTCCTGCCCAGC
>JAUILF010000007.1 GCA_030433135.1 Bacteroidia bacterium
ATTTCAGGTCCTCAAATATCTTTTGAGCCTTCTCTGTAAGTTCCGGCTTATTCTTAACCAGGGGTAGAATGGCACATTTGATAGGTGCAATGGACGGATGCATTTTCATCACAATACGGGTCGATTCATTGCCTTTGGCATCAGGTACCGTTTCCTCCTGTAAGGAATGACTCAGCGTAGCCAAAAACATCCGGTCGCAGCCAATAGATGTCTCAATGACATAGGGTACATAATTCTTTTCCAACTCCGGATCGAAATATTGCATCTTCTTTCCTGATAACTCCTGATGGCTGGAGAGGTCGAAATCTGTTCTGCTGTGAATTCCTTCCAGTTCTTTAAATCCGAATGGGAATTCAAATTGAATGTCAACCGCTGCATTGGCATAGTGAGCCAGATTGTCATGATCGTGAAAACGAAGTTTATGCTCAGGAGCACCCAGGGCTTTGTGCCAATTGATTCGGGATTCCTTCCAGTATTTGTACCATTCCATTTCATCACCAGGTCGCACAAAATACTGCATTTCCATTTGCTCAAACTCGCGCATACGAAAGATAAACTGCCGGGCTACAATCTCGTTTCGAAAGGCTTTCCCGATTTGAGCAATACCAAATGGAATCTTTTGTCTGCTGGTCTTCAGTACATTGAGGAAATTGACAAAAATGCCCTGTGCTGTCTCAGGTCTCAGGTATAATTTGCCTTCCTCTCCGGTGATATTGCCTAATTGGGTCGAAAACATCAGATTAAATTGTCGCACCTCAGTCCAGTTGCGCGACCCACTTTCGGGACAGGCGATTTCAAGATCCTCGATCATTTGCTTCATGTCAGCCAGATCGCTGCTTTTCATAGCATTAGCCAGTCTTTTGGCAATAGCTTCTTTATCCGACATGTAGCGGATAACGCGGTCATTGGTGCTTACAAACTGCTCGCGGTCAAAACTGTCCCCAAAGCGTTTGGCAGCTTTGGCAATGGCTTTTTCGGCTTTGGCCTCCAGCTTGTCCATGTAGTCTTCGATCAGTACGTCGGCGCGGTACCGCTTCTTACTGTCCTTATTGTCGATGAGAGGATCATTAAAAGCATCGACATGACCACTGGCCTTCCACGTTTTCGGATGCATGAAAATTGCAGCATCAATACCCACAATATTGGCATGTCGTTGCACCATGGACCTCCACCAAAACTCTTTGATATTGTTTTTTAGTTCTACACCATTGGGGCCATAGTCGTACACAGCGGCCAGTGTATCATATATTTCACTGGATTGATAAATGAATCCATATTCCTTGGCATGCGAGACAATTTGTTTAAAATCCATGTTGCTGATACGATCTTTCGTATGGTTTGGTTAATCAGAATTCAGAGGTAAAATGAAATTGTACTTCAGGATAATTGTCCTGGGCCATTTTTAGTGCCCAGGCAGATTCAGCTAAAAAGACATAGTGACCATCCTTGTCTGTGGCAATATCTCTTTTTCTCTCTGACAATAAACGTTGAAACTGTTCCTTGTTTTCGGATGTAAGCCAGCAGGCCTTATGTAAATTCAAAGGTTCGTAGTTGCAAGAAGCTCCGTATTCGTGCTCTAGACGGTATTGAATAACTTCAAACTGAAGTGCTCCCACTGTTCCCAAAATCTTTCGTCCATTGTCTTCTTTGGTAAACAATTGGGCCACGCCTTCTTCGACCAGTTGACTCAACCCTTTGTCCAATTGTTTAGCCTTCATGGGGTTGGCGTTATTGATGTAGCGAAATAATTCGGGAGAAAAGCTGGGGATACCTTTAAAATGTAGTTCTTCACCCTCCGTTAGCGTGTCACCAATTTTGAAATTGCCAGAGTCATACAGACCCACGATGTCACCCGGAAAAGCTTCTTCAACGATGGACTTTCTGGCAGCCATAAATGCAGTAGGGTTGGAGAATTTCATGTTCTTTCCCTTTCGTACATGCAGGTAGTTGGTGTTGCGTATGAATTTGCCGGAGCAAATTCTCACAAACGCTATGCGGTCCCTGTGTTTGGGATCCATGTTGGCATGGATCTTAAACACAAAGCCACTGAATTTATCCTCTTCCGGAGTAACCAGTCGTTCTTCGCTCTCCCGGGCTTTGGGAGTGGGTGCTATCTCAATGAAACAGTCCAGAAGTTCTTTTACGCCAAAGTTGTTGATCGCACTGCCAAAAAAGACGGGCGAAAGGTTACCCTCAAGATAAGCTTCCCGATCAAAAGAAGGGTAGACGGTAGTGACGATTTCCAGATCCTCACGCAATTCTTCCGCTGCGGCTTCACCCACATGGGTTTCAAGGTCGGAACTGGCCGTATCGGTGATCTTGATAATTTCGTCAGCCTGTTGTTTGCCATGAGGCTGGAACAGGTTGAGTTGTTTTTCATACAGGTTATACACACCCTTAAATCGCTGTCCCATACCTACAGGCCAGCTCAGGGGACAAACAGTAAGGCCTAATTTTTCCTCTATATCATCCAGAAGGTCAAAACCATCCTTACCTTCCCGGTCAAGCTTATTGATGAATACGATCATTGGTGTCTTACGCATCCGGCAGACTTCGACCAATTTTTCAGTTTGAGGCTCAACCCCCTTGGCTACATCAATCACTACGATCGCACTGTCAACTGCTGTGAGGGTGCGATAAGTGTCCTCGGCAAAATCCTGGTGACCGGGGGTGTCCAAAATATTGATTTTAAGTCCTTTGTATTCAAAGGCCATTACCGAAGTTGCCACGGATATCCCCCGTTGGCGTTCGATTTCCATAAAGTCAGATGTAGCGTGACGCTTGATCTTATTGCTCTTTACGGCTCCCGCTTCCTGAATAGCACCCCCAAACAATAACAGTTTTTCGGTAAGGGTGGTCTTACCTGCATCCGGGTGACTAACTATCCCGAAAGTTCTTCTCTTCGCAATTTCTGGTTTGATACTCAAAGGTGACTCGTTGATAAAACGGCTGCAAAGATATAGTTAATGAGTTAAAGGACATCTGTATTTACCAGTAAAGTGCATTATTTGCCCGGAGGGTTAAACCGACAGACCTCGAAAGCTGAAAAGTGATGTGTTTTTCTACCGGACGTAACATTTTCGGAGCACCTGCGTCTCTTCTATAGTATTGATACAGATGATTTGTTATTGTCATAATTCAAGCTCTATCATAAGGTGAATAATACTCCTTCTTTTCTAAGGCAACACTGGGCGATCAGTTTGTTGATCCTCACAAAAATTTTGCTACATGTCTGGGTGATTAACCGATATGGCTTTCACCGGGACGAATTTTTGTATCTGGTACAGGGTAATCATTTGCAGTGGGGGTATTTAGAAGTTCCACCATTCATAGCAGTGATTGGTAAGATTGCTACCACCTTTTTTGGTACAGCTCTGTGGGGTATCAGGTTGTTTCCACTTATGGCCAGCCTGGCTACGCTCTGGTTGGTATATAGAATGGTAAGGTTGATGGGAGGTTCTAATTTTGCTGTCCTTTTGTCAGGGCTAGCCTTTCTCTTCTCCCCCTCACTACTTCGTTCAGGAATGCTTTTTCAACCCACTGTGTTCAATCAGTTATGCTGGACCTTGCTGGCATACTGGACACTAAAGATTGTGATCACAGGAAAGGAGAAATACTGGTTTGTACTGGGAGTCACTATGGGAGTTGCCTTTCTGGTAAAATACTCTGTGCTGTTCTATATATTCGGACTGCTTGCCGGAGCCCTATTGACATCCGAACGCAAGTGGTTTTCCACCAGGTGGCCCTATCTTGCTGCTGCAATAGCCCTGGTGATTGTATTTCCCAATCTATATTGGCAGTATGCACATGACTGGCCTGTGATCCATCATATGGACGAACTGGCCCGTACCCAGTTGCGATATATGAGCCCCCTGGGGTTTATGTCAGGTCAGCTTTTAATGCATTTTGTGGGAGTGATCATCTGGTTACCAGGTCTTATCTATGTATTCCTAAAAAGAGGGTCCAGGTTTCGAATTTTTGGATGGGCTTATGTCCTGGTTATCGCTCAGTTACTCTTCCTGAGTGGTAAGTCTTATTATAGTATTGGTGCATATCCGGTGCTGATAGCATTGGGTGGTATTGCCTGGACTGTTTGGCTCAAGGAATGGAAGGCTGTAATGATACTTTCTCCGGCTCTTGTTTTACTGGGATTATTGATTCTTCCTTATGGGATACCAATATTGTCGATTGATCGAATGGAGAAATATGGTGCTTTCATGGCAGACAAGTATGGTCTGGAGGTGCCACTCATTTGGGAGGATGGTGTGAGGCGGTCACTTCCCCAGGATTATGCTGACATGTTTGGCTGGGAAGAGATGGTGGCAAAAACAGCTGATATTTATCATAACCTTGATCCTGAGGTCAGGAAGAAGACCATCATTTATGGAGGAAGTTATTCTCATACAGCTACCGCTAACTTCTACCGACATAAATACAACCTTCCCGAAATCGTCAGTATGAGCAACAGCTTTCTGTTTTGGGCTCCTGACGAGGTTGATTTTCACACACAGATCGAACTAGATGATGTTCCTCATTACTCATCGCCTTATTTCGATTCGGTAGAAATAGTGGACAGTATTGAAAACAAGTATGCACGGGAGCCCGGCTACATCATCCTCAATGCCAATCCGTCCATTGATGTGCCATCTACTTGGAAATCACTATTGAAGGAAGCCAGGGCCGAATTCAATGTCCGGTAACCTCTCTGGATGTTATAGGGATTTAGCCTGGAGTTCTATTTGATCCAGGAGTCCGTTGATAATGGTGGCATCGGTATGTTCATTCATCACAACCAGCCTGAGGTATCTGGATCCTTTTACTTCGGTAGAAGTGATGTAATAATCTCCCCGGGCCACCATCCTCTCTCTCAACTTTAGTTGGTCAAAATGCTCAGGGCGGTACTGAAAGCAGATTATGTTAGATTCAACGGGAATGTTTACAGTGAAACCTGGCCTTTGATCAATGAGTGCTGCAAAGGCCCGGGCCTGGTCATAGAGATGAGTTATATACTTTGACATCCCTTCTTCACCCAGGCAAGCCAGTACCAAAAACAGTTTGGTGGCCAGTGCGGATTTCGTGCATTCTATTTGGAAAGGAAGGGTATCCACTCCGGGATTATCCTTAGGATGCAGGAGGTAGCTGGCTTTCTGCGAGAAAGTTTGTTCAAAGGCGTTACGATTGCGAAACAGCACAGCATGAGGACTATCCACATGGAGCCAGCAATGATGTTCCCGGCAGCACTCAGCCATTTCACGTATGGGATCATAAATTCCGGTCGAGGTGGCACAAGCATTGGCCACTATAGCCATCACCCTTTGACCTCTTGCTCTCACCTCGGCAATGGTTTTTGCGAGCATTCCCGGTATAATTCTTTCGTATTGATCGGTAGGAAGGCTGATTATTGCTTTGCTACCCAGGCCAATAATACTAACTGCCCGGGTTATGGAATAATGACTGCTGTCAGGTGCAAGGACCACCAGGTCATCCGGGGTTCCTTCTAACCATGATTGGGGAGCAATGTGTGATCTGGCCGCCAGTAAAGCATGAATGTTGGATACGGATCCTCCGTGTGTAAAAACACCGGCTCCTGTATCAGACCAACCAATCTTGTCCAGCATCCAGGAGACCATTTCGCTCTCAATGGTAGCAGCCGATTGTCCCATTTCATAAATGGACATAGGATTGGAGATCACCCCGTGAATCAGCTCGCCAAGAGCACTGCCCAGATGTGGTGGCGCCACCTGATGTCCAATGTACGCCGGATGATGCATGTGTACACTATGCTTCAAATAACTCGACAGGAATTGGTCCAATTGCTGCAGGTTCATCCCACCTTGCTTTATAAGGTCGTGAAACCGAAGGTCTTTGCTGATCTCTGACATTGTTTGCAATTCCAGTACTTTTCCGGAGCCCTCTAAATCCCTATCCAGATAATCAGCCAGTCGTTGCAAGATCAGATTGCCAGCAGCAATCAGGTTTTCTCCATTGGTTTTCATGGGCGGTTTATTAGAAAGACTTTATTGGCATTCCTTCCAGCGGAAACAATCAGTTGTATGATCGTTAACCATACCAACAGCCTGCATATAGGCGTAACAAATGGTGCTACCCACAAATTTGAATCCCTGCTTTTTGAGAACTTTACTCATCTGATCACTTTCGCTGGTGGTAGCAGGAACCTCATCCAGCGAAGACCATTGATTTATAATGGGTGTACCATCTACAAATTGCCATATATATTCTGCAAAAGACGGGTATTTTGACTTAATCTCCAGGTACTGCCTGGCATTGTTTACAACGGCTGCAATTTTTAGGCGGTTACGAATGATTCCCGGGTCCTGACGCAGCTCTTCCAACTTGGTAGCCGAAAATTCGACGATCTTCTCAGCATCAAACCCATCAAAGACCTCCTGATATCGCTTGCGCTTATTCAGCACGGTAATCCAACTAAGTCCGGCCTGGGCTCCTTCCAGGTTGAGCATTTCAAATAGTTTTTGATCGTCCCATTGCGGGACTCCCCACTCTTCATCATGGTACTGCAGGTATAGCTGAGAAGGCCCCACCCATCGGCATCTTGTCACAGAATCAGACATTGTTCAAATACATTAATTATTTATCTGAATGCAGGGCTACCCGATTGCCTTCTGTATCTATGATCAGTGCCATATGCCCATGCTCACTAGAAATCATAGTTTTTTCTTTAACGATTTTACCTCCGGATTCAACTACTCGTTCCAGGACATCTGACAAATCTGGGTTGGCATTGAGATAGACAACTACCCCATCCTCAGAGGGACGATAGCCAGAACCCTGGCATATGGCACAACCAACCTCCTTGTGTGGAAATACGCCCATTTTAAAAGTGCCAAAATCATTGATTTCCATTGCCATCTGAAATAGATTTTCATAGAAAACCCGGGCACGATGAAAGTTGATCACTGGAATTTCAAACCAGGTAGTCCAACTTCTGTCACCTGATGTTTCACTCATTTTATTTGGTATTTGGATTGACGTGGAATAAGTTACTCAATCAGGCCGAGTACTTTAGCTCTTTTCTGCCATTCCGCACGGGCAAGTTTTTGCAGGTCTGCCACGGTATCCGTTTCGTCCATAATCTCAATACCGAGGAGAGTTTCCATTAGATCCTCCATAGTGACCAGGCCGGCAATAGACCCAAAATCATCAACTACGATCGCCAGGTGTGCTCTTTGCTTTGACAAAGTCTCAATCAGGTTGGGTAGAGGCACACTATCCTCGATAAAGGATACGGGTATTTTCAACTCTTCAAGCTTTACATCGTGATTGTCAGCGGCCACCTGAGCCAGAATGTCATTCTTAAGGACCATGCCCGTAATTTCATCCGGACCTTCCTCAAAAATGGGGATGCGTGAAAATGGACTACTGGGATTATCATCATAGAATTGCTGGCAGGTGGTGCTTTGATCAGCAATGGCCATGACCGTCCTGGGAGTCATAATATCTCTGACGGTCAGCTCCTTCAGACGGAGTAAATTACGTATGATGATAGATTCGCTTTTCTGCAAGGCACCACTTTCTTCACCCACTCTGGTCATAGCCGCGAAATCTGCCCTGCTTAGTACACTCTTTTGCTTTTCCTTTTTCAACCCTTTGGTAATTCTTTGACTGATCCAGACCAGGGGCCACAGGATAATAATCAATATACGTATGGACTTAACCGTGAAAGGAGCCAGAGATCGCCATAGGTTGGCACCAATGGTTTTGGGAATGATTTCGGAAAGAATCAGGATAGCAAGGGTCATTAGCCCGGCAATCAAAGATTCATAACCTATATGAACTCCCCAAAGGTCTAGTGACTGAGATCCAAATATCTTCCCTGCCTGTGCGCCAACTCCAATGGCACCCACGGTGTGAGCAATCGTATTCAGTGTAAGAATGGCCGATAAAGGCCGGTCAATGTCACTCTTGAAGGTTTCTAATAGTCGACCCACCTCAGTTCCTTCCTGAACCTGCCTGTTTACATATGAAGGTGTGATACTTAGTAGCACAGCTTCCCAAATTGAACACAGAAATGAGAAGATGATGGAAACGGTAAAAAAGATGAGAAGTAAGGTCATAAAATCAGCGGCCTACCTTTGATCTGAGTCAAATGTACTAGATTTTTCGTGGGGACTCACATTAGCGAATCACTGATATTTTTCCAAAATCAATAATCTTGTGATGATCACTCGATATTGTATACAAGTAAATGCCACCAGGGATGTCCGGTGATAGTGAAAGGTTGTTCAATCCCCGGTAGACTGCAGCCTCCCACACTCGTCGTCCCATCAAATCTGTTAGCGTCAGAAGGTTCTTTCCCGGCTTTCCATCAATCTGAACAAAGAGTTGATCCCGGGTGGGATTGGGTCCGATAAGTACTGAAGGTGTCTGAGCCTGATTGACTGTGGCAGTTGTCTGTGATCCGATTTCACAGTCATCGTGGTGAACCATATGGGAGGCAGTGTCAATGACCATATGTTCATCTCCATTCTGATATCCCGTTATCGAAAAAAAGAATAGCATCATTTCATCCGTTGTAGCCTCCCCCACAGTTACATCCACTGGCACATCTCCCGGTAAATGGTGGTTGGATGTTGTGTTGTTATAGCTTGCAACTCCGTGTACAGTTGACCAGGCTGGTATCTTGACCGGCTTTTTGAATGAATAGAATCCCTGCCATTCGAAGTCCCAGTGAGGTATGTCTATCAAAGGTATAGTGTCACCTCTGATGGTGGTGGCATAGGCCTTCATGGATTCACAGATAAGGTGGGCGTGCGGTGCGATGCCGACCAGTGTTACATCAAAAGGTACAGGGAAAAACTTCTGATGAAAAGTTTGTCGCGTATTGGCGGGTATATATAAAGGCCTGTCCATGCTGGAAAAGTGGTTGAGAACCGGTAAAACTTCGACTCTGCGCAAATCTTCTTTATCTGAAAACCGGATGCGAATGCTGGTGCTGTCCACCATTCCGGCATTTCCTTCCGGATAGTGAAGTTGTGCTACTATGGTAGCTCCTTTGGGGAAAAAGATTCCCATTCCTTCCGGTGTGTAGGTGGCACTTGATCCGGGCACCCATCCGGCAATCATTGATGCCGAATTGGTTCCTACCCCTCCAAAACAAGTATATCCCGGGTCCGGATCTGAATGATCTTTTTGTTGTGGAATCCCTGAAGTGTCCTGATATAAGATGACGTGATGAACGATACTGCGATTGCCTGGTATGATCTCTACACCAGTGATGTATTTGTCTTCAGACTCATTGGTCATGGCAACAAAACAACGATACAGATCCAGCTCTCTGAGATCCGGGACCGTGAATTCGGGTAGCTGAATCACCAGATCCGGGTCGGCAATTTCAAATTCAGTCTGAACATTGGGCGGTGATGGTTCTTCCGTACTGTTTCCGGGGAGTGCTCCCGTCTCAACCCAGTCCCGGAATAGTTGCACTTCCTCATCGGAAAGTGATCGTTTTCCAGCAATTTGATGGCTGTTTCCCGGAGGCCAGGGAGGCATGATTCTGGTCGAAATGGCAGCTTCCATCGCATAGCGATACTGGAAGGCATTATCATAACTCTGAAGGGGGAAGGGAGCAATTCCCTTATCGTTATGACACGGTGTACAGTGTGAGTATACCAGGCAGGCTATGTGATCAGACCAGGTTACCTCCTGGGCATCAAGGGGTACATGTAAGGAGATGATGACCATCAGTACACAAATACATCTCCCGGGTAAGGAAATGACAGCTTTCAATTTGACCTTCTCTATCATAATGCCACGTTGATGAGGTAATAACCCGGTATGTGTCATTCAAATATGATACCTAAATAGATGACGAACCCCCGTTGTCTGATCTTTCCTCTAGAAGTTAAGGCAATACATCTAAAAGTTGGAACAATATTCCATTTACCCGGGTGATTTTAGATACTTTGGCATTCCAACAACCCCTCCCGAACCTTTTTGCTTGATCATGCATTGTTAGACGTTTAAAATCATCTCATGAAAAAAATCACGTTAACCTTTATGGCATTGTGTCTGTTTACTTCTTGGGCACATGGACAAATCAGTGCCAAACTGATGCGATATATGGATGTATCTGAAACTCAGATTGTGTTTGTTTATGGAGGAGATATCTGGATTGTGTCAAAAGAGGGAGGCATGGCTACCCAACTTACGCATTCACCGGGTGAGGAATCATGGCCTCGGTTTTCACCGGATGGATCTAAGATCGGATATACAGCCAGTTATCGTGGCAATATGGATGTCTATACATTACCTACTTCAGGAGGACTTCCGCAGCGGGTAACCTGGCAGTCCTTTCCTGACCGGATGATTGAATGGCATCCAGATGGGGAGCAAGTACTTTTTGCTTCACGTCGTGAGTTGGGACAAAGATCTTCGCGTCAGTTCTTTTTGGTTTCGGAGGAGGGAGGTATACCACAAAAACTCGACATTCCATATGGTGAGCTAGCATCCTTTTCACCCAATGGTGAACAATTGGCATACATTACCAAGATTACTGAGAACTATCCGTTTAAGCGTTACCGGGGCGGACTTGCTTCCGACATATTACTATATGATTTCTCTTCCGGGCAGGTTGAAAAGATCACGGATAACCCGGCCAACGATGGCAAACCAGCATGGGCTGGAGACAAAATCTATTTTTTGTCCGACCAGGGAGATGAAATGAGATTAAACATATGGTCTTATGATACGAACAACCAAAGTACCCGTCAGGTGACTCATTTTACCGATTTTGACATCTCCTTCTTGTCTGCCGGACCTCAAGATCTGGTTTTTGAGGTTGGTGGTGATCTGCATTTACTGGATCTTGCCACTGAAAGTGACAGGGTGGTTGAGGTAGATGTAATCAGTGACCTTTCGATCGAAATGCCCAGAAAGGAAGATGTAAGGCGCAATATCCAGAATGTGACAGTAGCACCAAAGTCCCGGAGGGTCATTTTTGAAGCAAGAGGAGAATTGTTTAATGTGCCGGCAAAGGATGGATATGTTGTAAATATGACCCGTTCCAGTGGTGCGTTTGATCACAGTCCTGCCTGGTCACCAGATGGGGAGTTTGTCGCTTTCTGGAGTGATCAGAGTGGAGAATACGAAATTCATTTGCACTCCGTGAGAGATGAAACGACTCGCCAGATCTCTAACCGGGGAAGTGGGTATGGATACAATCTTAATTGGTCACCGGATAGTAAGAAAATTGCCTTCATTGACGAAAAGAACGACATCTCGATATTGGATCTCGATACGGAGGAGATCCGTGTGGTTGATAATGCAGATTGGAATGTAGGCCATGGTAGTCGTTATGGCTACACAATTGAGTGGTCTCCCAATTCAGAGTGGATTACTTATACCAAGGGGCTGGAGAATGCCAACAATGCGGTCTTTGTCTGCAATGTGATGGATGATGAAGTTTTCCAGGTTACCAGTGGGTTTTACCAGGATTCTGATCCGGTTTTTGGAAAGGATAGTAAGTATTTGTTTTTTCTCACTAACCGCACGCTTTCTGCAGCATATTCAGACATGGGAGATGGTACATGGATTTACCCTAATGCTACCCGAATCGCGTCTCTGAGTCTTACCCCCGATGCACCTTCACTACTGGCCCCGCAAAACGATAGCCTGGAGCTGGAAGACAAAGAGGACGAAAAGGAAGATGAAGAATCTCCAGATTCGGAAGGTGATGATGGAGAAGAGGAGCAAGACGAGGAAGAGGGAGAAGAAGTTGAAAAGGACGAGGAAGAGGAAGTGGAAAGACTGGTGATAGATTTTGATAATATCGAATCTCGATTAAAGATGCTTCCACCAGATGCCGGCAACATAGGAGGGATTGCCACTTTTGATGGAAAAATTGTCTATTTGCGGTTTCCGAATACAGGTTCAGGTAGCCGGTCGGCATCTTTGGTTGTTTATGACCTGAAAGATCGCGAAGAGAAGACGATCATCGAAAATGTGCAAGGTGGTGCCGTGACTGCTGACGGCAAGGCTTTGATCGTAAGAAGTAACGGTAAATATGGAATCGTAAAGCCCGCACCAAACCAAAAGATTAAGGATCCTATTCCCACGGATGGCCTGGTTATGGATTTGGTGCCCAAAGATGAATGGCGCCAGATTTTTAACGATACCTGGCGAAGACATCGTGACTTTTTCTATGACCCGAATATGCACGGTGTAGATTGGAATGCCCTTAGGGAGCAATATGGTACGTTGATTGAAGATGCACGAACAAGATGGGACGTCACCAACATACAGTCTAACCTGGTTTCTGAACTCAGTGCCGGACATACCTACTCATCCGGAGGTGATGTGGAAAGAGTCAATGCTGTACAGACAGGTTTTCTGGGTATTGACTGGGAACTGACCGGTGGAAAATATCGGATCAAGAGAATCGTAAAACCAGCACCCTGGGATGTGGAGGTCAGGTCACCATTTGATCAACCAGGAGTTGACGTCGAAACTGGCGACGCGATTCTGGCAGTGAACGGGATCCCATTGGCAGTCGATAAAGATCCATACGCCATGTTTGAGGGATTGGCTGGTAAAACAGTAATGTTGGAAATAGAGAATGAAGAGGGCAATCATCGTGAGATTATCGTTGAGTGTTTGAGTCAGGGGGAAGAACAACATCTCAGATACCTGGAATGGATCGAGCGCAACAGATTGATGGTCGATAGTTTGTCCGATGGCAAACTTGGTTATGTCTACATGTCTAATACCAGTAGCCGGGGACAGCTGGAGCTTGTAAAGATGTATTATGGTCAACTGGACAAGAAGGGTTTTGTCATTGATGAGCGATTCAATGGAGGAGGCCAATTGGCGGACCGGTTTTTGGAATTGATTCAAAGGCCGGTAGTATATAACCTGCACTGGCGACATGGAAAAGACCATACCTGGCCAATCAAGGCCAATACAGGCCCGGTCGGAATGTTAATCAATGGGTGGGCCGGATCCGGCGGCGACGGATTGCCCTGGGCTTTTCAGGAATTGGAAGCTGGTCCGATTGTGGGTGAAAGAACACTGGGTATTCTGGTGGGACCAGCCACCGGACATCGCCTGATTGATGGTGGCCGGATTACGGTACCCGGGGCCAGGCTATACGATAATGACGGGCATTGGTTTTGGGAAGGTGAGGGGGTAACTCCTGATATTGAGGTTTGGGATGATCCCAACCTGTTGATGGAAGGCCGTGATCCTCAGATGGAGCGTGTAGTCTCAGAGGTGTTAAAGCTATTGGAAACCAATCCACCCATGAAGACACCGGCACCGGACCTGGAAGATCGAACGGCAGAAGGGTTGCGGGGAAAATAGCTTGAAGGGCTGGTTCAGAGGACTGGAGTGAGATAGTCCGTTGCATGTCGGTTTCACCTACCTCATTTCGAAGAAGAGATGAAGCAGGAAGATTCAGACTTCGGACAACCATGGGCATTTAATTCGAGGGTACCCTAAACCTTAAACCCTAAACCCCTTTCATTCATACCTCTTGAATCGTTTGCTTCTGAATTTACTTGGTTCTCCGGTAGATGTAATTCGCCTGTATCGTCTATAACCTCTCCAGGCAATAAAGCCACCTCCCAGGATCGCACCGAATTTGATGATGTATCGACTGGTAGAACTCGAGTAGTCGGTGAATTCTCCCAGATAGCCAAGTAAGAGAATCCCGGCACCTACCAGAAGTTGTATGAGGGCTCCCTGCTTGCCGGTTGTTTTCTTAATATAATCCACTTCAAATTCCTGAAGGTGAGCGATGATGTGGCCTTTTTCTTCCGGGGACAGGGGGTACTTTTTCAGTTCATTGTCTATGAAATAGGAGTCCTTGCCCTTCCTGATCAGGTGCTCCATTTCCTCTATGATAGGGTCTAAATCCATTTGTATCTATGAGATTTACTTAAAAATACCAAATGGGAAATCTACTGCATAGTCTTATTAAAGAGAAAACAGCAACATGATAGAGAGAAGAGATGAAAACCCCGGATTTGCCAGCAGTTGCTTCTTTAGTGCCTGCTTGCCTTTGTTTAGTTGGACTTTAACCGTATTGGAGGAGATTTGTAGTTGCTTTGCAATAGTTTGATTATCCTTTCCTTCCAGATAGCGCATCCTAAAAATCTGCTTCCTTCTTCCCGGTAACGAATCAATCATGTGGTTGAGCATATGCAACTTTTCGGTTTCCAGCACTACCTGTTCACCTGTCTTGGGCAGCTGCAACTCATATTGACGGATAAACTGCTCTCGTTGATCCCGATTTCGGGCAATCTTTTTCAGGTAGTTAAAAGCTGTGTCTTTCGCTAGTTTGTATATGAGAGGTTCAATTTTTTCATACTGCGAAAATACTTCTTGCTTTCGCCATAGTAAGAAAAACACATCTGCCGTCGCTTCTTCGGCCAGGTAGGGAAGTCGGAGAAACCTCAGACAATAGCTATACACCAAACGCTCATACTTTGTAAACAAAGAGTTGAATTGCCTGGTATGATCAGCAGACTTCTGGTCACTTGGTTTTGTAACGTTTTTCTGTTTCAAGTCCTTTGGCAGTAGTTGTGACTAGAAAGTTAGAAAAATGATCAAAACGGAGTTAGTGATTCGATAGAAAATAACAGTATAAATTCACAACAATTGGAATTATTGGGCTGTCAGATGGAAAGTTGAAAGAAAAATTGGTCTGGAGTAATCCTTTTTGACTTTCACATTGGTGTACTATGTATGAGCCATGAGAGTCTAAAAAACAATCTCCTACGCAAGTTATATCAGGGAACCTGTACTCGTGACGAACTTATACAGCTATTTGATCTCCTGTCTGATCCGTCGGTAGATTCCCCACCAGCCGTGATGCAGGAATTGCTGCAAAATTTGGAGCAGACAGTCCCGGATGATCCGGAACGGATAGCCCGGATTCAGGCGAGGATTGCTCAAAAGAAAAATTATTCAGTATCCAGTGATAAAGCACAAAAGCGTAGCAGATGGGGGAAAAAAATAAAGGAATGGCAAATTGCAGCGACTATTTTGACTCTTTTTGCTGCTGCAACCTGGTTGTTGGGGAGCAACTTCCTGTCTTCAAACGATATATATAATACAGACTTTGGTGAAATCATCGAAGTTGAACTGCCCGATGGTTCTCAGGTCTCCCTCAACGGAAACTCAAGACTGGAACTACAAGGTTCATGGAAGGAGGGGGAAGACCGAAGGGTGTTATTACATGGAGAAGCCTACTTTAAGGTAAAGAAGAAGCCGGCTACCAATGCTAAGTTTAGTGTGGTGACAGCGGACGTAACGGTTAATGTGCTGGGTACTTCTTTTAACGTGAACACACATCAATCAGAAACCAGGGTTTTTCTTGAGGAGGGCGATGTAAGTATAGAGCTTGAGGATTCACCTCAACTGATTGCTCTCAAACCCGGCCAGGTACTGCGTTATTCAGCAGTAGAGAAGAAGTTGATACCTCCTGAGGAGATAGAAGAAGACCTGGAAGTCTCCTGGAAGGCCGGTATTATGGAATTTAGAAACACACCTCTTAACAATATTCTGTTACGGATTGCAGATGCTCATCATCTCGATTTCACCATTGCTGACGATGAGCTGAAAAACCGGGAGTTTACGCTGGCATTACCCACCGGTGATATGGATGTTACCATGCAAATACTCAGCAAGACGACCGGAACACTGATCAATAAGGAAAACGGAGAATATGTATTAAGAATAAAACCGGAAAAAGAAAAAGAAGAGGATTAAACCCTATGTATTGGCCTACACTGGTAATATCCCCTTCTATTTAGTGACTTTAAAAACGGACAAAATTATGAATTTCTTACTGCTACACAAAAGGTGTGGATCTTCGATCCCCACCTTTCTGGCTGTGTTGATGCTGGGCTTTCCAGTTATTGGTGCTGCCACTGCTTCGTTCGTGGACCAGGAACGTTTCCTGACCGAAGTTTTTGACGAGCTGGGTGAAAAATATCAGGTCTTCTTTAACTACGAGGCAAAATCCCTACACGGGGTGAAAGTCGACTTTGAGTTTCGAAAGGAGGAGAAGCTTCAACAGGCAGTCGACCGGTTGCTCGCTCAGACCGATCTGCGTTATGACGTAGTGGATGAGCGTTACTTTATTATTTATCATGATAACAAACAAAGCCGCAAAAGTGCCCGTAAGATTGAGCGCAAGCTCAAACAACTGAACAATTTGCAGCGAAAGTCTGATGTGAAGGTGCATCGGAACTCAGGTGATCAATCTTTTGATCGTACCAGGGTGTTGCTGGAAGCCGTGGCTGCTCAGGCCCCAAGAGTAAATGTAACAGGGACCGTGCTGGATGAAACTGGTGAGCCACTCATTGGTGTGACCGTTCTGATTGAAGGAACCACCACCGGAACGGTAACTGACTTCGACGGAACCTTCGAGATTGATGTCGAGGATGAAAATGCCAGCCTGGTGTTTTCGTATACCGGATACCTGACCAAGACCATACCACTGGAAGGCAGGTCTCAACTTGACATTATTATGGAGGTAGAGGTTTCTGCATTGGAAGAAGTGGTTGTTGTGGGATACGGAACGCAAAAGAAGGTAAATCTAACCGGGGCCGTTGCTTCAGTGGGTAGCGAATCTCTGGAAAAGCGACCTATAGCCAGTACCGGTATGGGGTTGCAAGGGCTGATACCAAATCTCAACATCTCCATAAGAAACGGTGATCCGACCCGGGAAGCCGATTTCAATATTCGGGGATATGAATCCATTAACGGTGGTAACCCGCTGATCCTGGTAGATGGTGTTCCTATGGATATCGAGCGTATTAATCCGAACGATATCGCTAGTGTCAATGTCTTGAAAGACGCTTCTGCAGCCGCGGTTTACGGGGCGCGGGCAGCTTTTGGTGTGATCCTCGTTGAAACCAAAAAAGGAAAATCCGGAAAAGTTAACATCAACCTTTCTACGGAATTATCTGCTGCCAAACCCATTTTTAACATGGATCCGGTAACCGATCCATATACTTTCGTTACGGCCAGAAATATGGCCAACATCCGAACCAATGGTGCTCCTTCATACACGGACGAATTTGTGGCAGCAACGAAAGCTTTTTCAGATGGTACCGGACCCGAATGGGGAGTGGTGGATGGAGTGTTGCAATACTATGGTTACAATCATTACCAGGAAGATCTGATGACTGATTATGCTCCTCAACAGAAGTATGATATGAGTGTTTCAGGAGCTACCGAAGGCGCCAACTATTATGTGTCATTTGGTCTGTTGAACAAAGATGGATACCTGGACAGCGACAATAATGAAAACTTCAAGCGCTATAATGCATTGGCCAAGATCGATTTCCAGGTAAACAATTGGCTCAGTCTGGACGAAAAAGTAGTATTTAACTCTCAGGTGAGTGATAAACCTCACTTCTATAATTGGGATGTTAACATCAATACGGTGGCACGGGTAAATCCCATATTACCGATAAAATTTCCAGACCTGGATCATTATCTGGAACCGGGTGACCGAGATGAGTTTGCCCAGTATATTGGCCGTGATTTTGCCAGCCTCAATTTCTTTCCCTACCTCGAGCAGGGTGGAAGAGAGACCTTCACCGTCAATGACCTTTGGCTAACCCAGGGGATTAACATCACGCCATTTAATGGTTTTCGTATCCGGGGAGAATTTTCCTACAACACCTACCATAGGAATTACGAAGATGTAGCCAGCAAGGTAGAAGTGATTGAAAACCGAGACCTGACCGGCCTGATCATAGGCAACGGATTTAGCGGCAATGACTGGATCAATACGCGCTCTGACTACAATCAGTATTATGTACTCAACACCTATGCAGAATATGTACACGATGCCATGGAATCCCATTTTTTCAAGGCTATGGTCGGCTTCAATCAGGAATTTGGTCGCTATACACATACCAGGGCACAGGCAAATACACTTATTACGCCGTTGGTTCCGGATCTTAATGCAACTACAGGAACACAGCAGACCTTTGGTGGTAAGAGTGAAGTGGCCATTCGCGGAGTATTCTACCGGTTGAATTACATCTATCGGGACAAATACCTCTTTGAGGCTAACGGCCGTTACGATGGGACCTCGAGATTCCCGCAGGATGATCGTTTTGGGTTCTTTCCGTCCTTTTCAGTGGGTTGGAGAATATCTGAAGAAGGCTTTATGGATGGCACCCGGGGTTGGCTGGACAACCTTAAGTTAAGGGCTTCATATGGAGAGTTGGGTAACCAGATTATCACAGATAACAACGGAAACCAAATCTTTTACCCATATGTGGCCACCATGGGAATAGGTACATCTCCTTATATGTTGTCCAATACTCGTATACCCTTTGTTTCCGCAGCCGGGCTGGTTAGTCCAACGTTGACCTGGGAAAAAGTGATTTCCAGAAACCTGGGTATTGACATTACGATCTTGAATCAAAGGCTGGATTTCTCCTTTGATATTTATACTCGTGATACCAGAGATATGCTGACAGATGTAGAATATCCTGCCATCCTTGGTACGGACGCTCCCCAGGCTAATGCAGCCGATCTGCGTACCGCAGGTTGGGAAGGTTCGCTCACCTGGCGCGATCGGATCGGTGGAGGTGATTTTAGTTATGACGTGACTTTTGCCCTTTCCGACTGGCAGACCGAGATCACTAAATATGACAATCCAACAGGTGCTCTTAGTGAATACTATGAAGGACAGAAAATTGGAGAAATATGGGGATTTGAAACCGTTGGTATTTTCCAATCAGATGCAGATGTAGATGCAGCTCCTGATCAGTCCAATATAGGAGCCAACTGGAGAATGGGTGATATTCAATATGCCGATTTGAATGGAGATGGAGAGATCAGCAGAGGTAACGAAACTCTGGATGACCCTGGTGATTTGACCATTATTGGTAATTCCACTCCCAGGCTTAATTTTGGTATTAACCTTAATGTCCGCTGGAGAAACTTGTCTTTGCGTACTTTCTTCCAGGGAATTGGCAAGCGTGATTACTGGCCATCGAGTGGTAACTGGACCTGGTTCTTCCCATTCAATGCCGGTCATGTGGAGAATTACTTCATTACAGATTCCTGGACTGAAGATAATCGGGATGCCTATTTCCCGGCTGCTCATATCTCTACTAACGACAAGAAAAACCTGCAGGTTCAGTCCCGTTTCATACAGCAGGCCAGTTACATGCGTTTGAAAAACCTGACCCTGAGTTACGATTTTTCTCCTGCTCTGGTGCAGAGATTGGGTATGACTGGTGCGCAGGTATATATCGCTGGTATGAACCTGTTTGAGATTACGAAGATTCGCAAGCCGTTGGATCCGGAATCATTGCATACCAACGTTCTTTCGGGTGAAAATTTCAATGGTGCGGTTGAGTACCCCATGCAGAGAATTTATTCCTTCGGAGCTAACATTACTTTTTAACCACCAGAAAACATTCGAAATGAAGAATATGAAATATATAATAGTCCTTGCAACCCTCATTTTGGTGAGTTGCAACAACGATTTTCTGGAAAGATATCCACTGGATGAAATCAGTAATGAGACTTTCTGGAATACAGAGAATGACCTGGCTGTTTACAATAACAGTATCTATGACCGGGCTCGTAATGATAATGAAGTCCCGATTTTGATGGCTCATGATGACGGATTTGACAGTCATCGATATGGCATTTGGTACATGGATGAGTTTACGGACAATATTGCGCCCCGACACTCTCGTCATACCCGTTATCAGCAAGTAAGAGCCGGTAAACACCCTGTTCCACCTGAGCCTCAATGGTTTGGGTATCGTGATGGCACTTGGGAGTTTGTCCGTGCGATTAATGTGGGGCTTGACAATTATCAGAAGGCTAGTATACCTCAGGAAGTGATCGATAAGTATGCGGGAGAAGCCCGGTTGTTTCGTGCCTGGGTCTATGCAGATAAGGTCTCCAAGTTTGGAGATGCTCCCTGGGTGGATCACGAACTTACCATTGATTCAGAGGAGCTAAATGCTCCCAGGACACCGCGTGAGGAAGTCATGGCTAACGTATTAGAAGATCTGAACTTCGCTACCCAGGCCCTTCCCGATGACTGGGGAGATGGTGGTGGACCGGGCAGGTTGAATAGGTGGGCTGCCTTGCTGGTCAAATCCAGAATATGCCTCTTTGAAGGTACATGGAGGAAATACCACGGAGGATCTAATCCGGATATGTGGTTGCAGGAAGCTGCCGATGCAGCTAAGGAAGTGATGGATAATGGTCCATATGAGTTGTATGTTACGGGTGACATCGAGCATGACTACAACGCCATTCACCGCGTGACTGCTGATCTGACCGGTGTACCTGAAGTTATGTACTGGAGAAGGTATTTGCTGGGAGTATTTACCAATCACGTTCAGAGTTATCACCGGGGTTACAATGGAGGTGCTACTAAGAGCATGGTAGAAGACTATCTATGTACTGATGGGCTGCCCATCACTTTGTCACCCCTGTACCAGGGAGATGCCCAGATTGAAGATGTTTTTGAAAATCGTGATCCACGGCTGAGGCAAACTATTTTACATCCTGATGATGTGCAGTTTTATGGATATGGAAATAACGACACCAGGCCTTATCCTCGCTTGCGTGGTATGGAAGGTGGTCAGACCATTGAAACCGGATACCATATCATCAAGGTATATGATGTGAACACTGCCTATGCTACCTACAATACTTCCAACACACCGGCTATCATCATGAGGTTTGGTGAAGTATTGCTCAACTATGCCGAAGCAATGGCTGAACTGGGTACCATAACTCAGGGAGACCTGGACATCAGTATAAATCTCCTCAGAGATCGGGTGGGTATGCCGCATCTGGACATGAACAATGTTCCGGTTGATCCCCGGTATGAAGACGATGGAGTAAGTCCGCTTATCGTAGAAATCAGGAGAGAACGAAGAGTGGAGTTATTTATGGAAGGATTCAGATATAATGATCTGCGTCGTTGGAAGCAGGGTAAAAAGCTGGAACAGCCGGATCTGGGTATGCGTTGGGATGATGCCGCTATTGAACGTTATCCGCTGGCCAATGTGGTATCCACAATGGTAGATGGTGTACCATATATCGACATTTATCAGGGAACGGATTGGGCCGATCCGGTGTTTGACGAAAGTAAACACTACTTGTGGCCTATACCGCTGACAGTTATTGCACAGAATCCCAATATTCAGCAGAACCCGGGTTGGTAGTCAGTAATTAAAGTTTAGATATTTGTGAGGTCGGATCTTGTATTCGACCTCAACTGTTTTAGCATGTTCCGTTAGTTGGGATTACCATGATAGGGCCTGATATGATAGAGAGAGTAGAACCTGTGTTCTTGATCTTGCTCCTGGTTGCTACCGGGTGCACAGCCTCTTTTGGGCAATCCCGGTTTGAGGGAGACTTAACCTTTGAAAGCCAGGACCAGCTGGATTCTTTCCTGCTGTATTGTGCTGACTGTGAATCTGTTTCGGGTAATGTCACTATCGAGGAAAAAGGCGTGCAGGAAATTACTAACCTCGAGGCACTCCACGGGATCACCTCTGTAGGTGGTCTTGAGATCAGAAACAATTCCAAACTGATTGACTTAAAGGGTTTAGAAGGTCTTGCGGAAGTCCATGGTGGATGTGTGATTTCTGGAAACAGTGCGCTGGAATCATTGGCTGCATTGCAGGCATTAACCAGTGTGGGAGAAAGTATCAGGATTTCCTCCAATAGATTACTGGAAAAGGTAGCTTCTTTTAAAAACTTGAAAGTGGTCAACGGTGATTTGTCTTGTTCGGATAATCCCCGATTAAACAACCTTGATGGTTTTCAGAATATCAGGAATGTAAAAGGCAACCTGATCATCAGAGGGTGTGGCAGGCTGGTATCCATGATGGGAATGCAAGGTTTGCAAAGCATTGGAGGGCAATTGCTGGTGGCCGAAAATGACAATTTGCTCGACCTGTCAGGACTTGACCAGCTCTCCTATATTGGAGGAGATTGTATTGTGGATCAACACGCTGAGTTGATTTCGCTTTCCGGAATGCCACAACTAGTGACCATAGATGGATTTCTTCAGGTAGTAAATAATCCCCGGTTAACCAGTCTGCGAGGTCTGGAATCCCTGCGTAGTATTTCCGGATTACTACAGGTATACAACAACAATTCCCTGGAAACACTATCGGGGATTGATAGCCTCGTTGATGTGCATATTGATGATCTGGCAATCATAGATAACCCCCGGCTGGATCAATGTAACGTTTCCAGTATTTGTGGATTCCTGCAAGCCAATGAAAACAGGCATTCCATCTCAGGTAATGATGAGGGGTGTAATACCCGAAAAGAAATACTCGATCTTTGTCAAAGAGGTGGTATTACTATAACACCTGGGCCTAACGAAATTGTCTTTTATCCCGTTCCGACCACTGGACTGGTTTACTTCACAGGTTCTATTGTCAACCCTACCTTAAGTGTCGCTGATATCGCCGGTCAAAGACTAATACAAGAGCAATATGATGGAGGAGCTATTGACCTGACATTATTACCCTCGGGTGTTTACCTAGTGGAGTTGCACTCCGACCGGAAAACCATCCGAAGTTCCATTTTGAAATTATAACCAATTCGACATGATCTTTTCTTCCCGAATTTATTATTCGCTAATCCTGGCTACTGCATATTGTTTTTTCCTAAGTTATACTCCTTTAATGGGGCAGCAGCATGGGGATATACCGTCTCTTGAGAATCCGGTAAATACAGCATATTTGACAGATCAACTCAGCACCGAGACCCCTCGATTGATACTCACTCCCGACATCCAGAGGGACCTCCGACAGAAGGTCAGCAGTGTTCCGGAAGTAGGTAACTACTACCAGGCAATTAAACTCAATGCCGATGAGATCATGAAGGAACCCCTCCTTGAAAGAAAGCAAGTAGGAAGGAGATTGCTGGCTGTTTCCCGGGAAATGTTGTACCGGATGGGAATTCTGGGGATGGTTTACGTGGTGGATGGTGATAAGGAAGTCCTGGAACGGATCAATGAGGAATTGCTGGCAGTATGTGCCTTTAGCGACTGGAATCCATCACATTACCTGGATGTTGCCGAAATGTCTCTGGCGTTGGCACTTGCCATTGATTGGGTTGGTAAGGATTTGCCTCAGTCTACAGTAGAACTAACCAGGAAAAATCTGATAGAAAAGGGATTAATACCGAGTTACAATAAGGAGGGGAATACGGGCTGGATAAACGGCTCCAACAATTGGAACCAGGTTTGCCACGGGGGTATGATCGCAGCTGCTATTGTGACGGCAGAAGAGGATCCCGACCTGGCGGCCAGGACTATTGCTAGAGCACTTGATGGAATACCGCACGCCATGATCGAATACGGACCGGATGGTGTTTACCCGGAAGGGTCAACTTATTGGGGTTATGGAACCAGTTTTTCTGTGATGACATCTTCTATGCTGCAAACTGCATTTGGTACCGATTTTGGTCTGGCAGAATATCCTGCGTTCCTCGAAAGTGCAGACTTCAGAGTACTGTGCAATGCACCTTCTGGCTGGTACTATAATTTTGCAGACTGTGGTGACCGCAGAGGGCAAAATGGAGACATTACACTTGCCTGGTTTGCTACCTACACCGGCAATGCTTCCTACTATGAGAAAGAACGTTTTCTGCGGCCAGCGGCTGACATGGGAAAACTCTCACGAATAGCGGGACCGGGATTGGTATGGTTATCACAATTTGAGGAAACTAAGGCAACCAGCCTTCCCGAAGCATGGAAAGGTGATGGAGCTAACCCGATTGTGATCTTCCGTGGCTCGGAGCAGGACACACGGGATTATTATTTTGGTGGCAAGGGAGGCAGAGGCACAGTCAATCATGGCAATATGGATGGTGGTTCATTCATCTTTGAACTGGATGGTGTGCGATGGTCTGTAGATCCGGGTAACCAGAGTTATCATGCTCTGGAAAAAACGGGTTTTAATCTGTGGGGAAGATGCCAGGAATGCGAGCGTTGGACCCTGATAACCAAGAACAATTTCGGGCACAGCACCTTGACAGTCAATAATGAACTTCATGTTACGGATGGATTTGCATCGATCACTGCCTTCAGTAATGGTGACCAGCCATCAGCCAGTATTGATCTCACCAAGGCATTTGGGGGGAATATGACGAAGGCTGTTCGAACGTTTACCAAAGAGTCAGACCATTCGTTATTGATTGAGGATGATATTGAACTCTCTGATTCTACTCAATCTATAACCTGGCAGATGATTACTACCGCAGAGGTGCAACTTGAAGCAGGCCGGGTCATACTAAGCAAGGATGGGAGGCAATTGGAAATACGTAACCTGTCACATCCGGCACTGATGCCCGGAGTCATTTCCCTGGATCCTCCACCCATTGAGCTCGATCGCAGGATCGGAGGTCTAAAGCGCCTGGAATTCAGATATCCGGCCTATATGTTTGAAGGTGATGAAGGAAACATTCGAATTCAACTGGCTGGTATGTAGTCTATATGGAGTAATCATGGCCAAGAGAGGTCCTCACACCAGTAAGTACATTCCAGGGTTAAAACCGGAACCCCTGACCCTCCCTCTCGTGGCCTTCAGGAAATCATTCAAATTTATTTGATTGTACCCAACTATTATTGGTTATATTAATTTTCCCTATGCGGTGAATTGAGATCACTGTTCATTATCAAAATTGAGTATTTAATGTCGATTAGAGTAGCCATACGACATACCACGAGGTATACATACGAGCGCCACATCACCTTGTCACCTCAGGTAGTTCGATTACGCCCTGCCCCACACACCCGTACGCCGATAAAAGGTTATTCATTACATATTGAGCCGGATGATCATTTTATCAATTGGCAGCAGGATCCCTTCGGAAACTATATGGCCAGACTGGTTTTTCCCAATAAAGTCAAGGAGTTCCTGGTGGATGTGGAGGTAGTGGCAGACATGATCGTCATAAATCCGTTTGATTTTTTTATTGAAGACTATGCCCAGAAGTTTCCATTTACCTACCATGAGGATACCAGAAAAGAGCTCAATTCTTATCTGGAATGTCTGGAAGCCGGCCCGTTATTGACTTCGTGGTTAGAAGGAGCAAGGAAGCTGAAGGAGGAGGAAATGAGTACGATAGATTACCTGGTTGCAATCAATCAGAAGCTAAATCAGGACATCTTTTATAGAATACGTATGGAACCGGGAGTGCAGACCTGTGAGCAAACACTTGAATCCTCCAGTGGTTCATGTAGGGATTCTGCGTGGCTTCTGGTTCAGGTTATGCGACACCTGGGTTTGGCAGCCCGATTTGCTTCAGGGTACCTGGTACAGCTAAAAGCAGACCAGCAGTCATTGGATGGTCCTTCCGGGCCCGAAGAAGACTTTACAGATCTTCATGCCTGGGCCGAGGTGTATATACCCGGTGCTGGGTGGATTGGACTGGATCCCACTAGTGGATTATTTGCGGGGGAAGGTCACATTCCATTGGCATGTACCCCATCACCCAGGAGCGCTGCTCCCATCAGTGGTAATGTTGAGGCATGCAAGACCGAGTTTTTCTTTGAAAATAAAGTGGTTAGGATCGAAGAAAAACCCCGTGTAACCAAACCGTATACAGATCGGCAGTGGGAAAGGATCGTTCAGCTGGGGCATCAGGTGGAATCCGAACTGGAAGCACACGATGTTCGTCTGACCATGGGAGGGGAACCCACATTTGTGGCTGTTACTAATCAGGATGCTGCGGAATGGAATACGGCAGCAGATGGAGAGCACAAACGGAAGCTGGCAAACGAGCTTTTCAGGAAGATGAGAGACTCGTTTGGTCCCGGTGGTTTGATGCAATATGGACAGGGCAAATGGTATCCCGGAGAACCTCTTCCCCGGTGGAAACTGGCTTGTTACTGGCGCAAAGACGGAAAACCTATTTGGAAAAAAGACCATCTTTTGGCCGATCTTTCAAAACAGTATGACTACAAAATGGATGCCTCGAAGCAGTTCATGGATAAGTTAGTCGAATACCTGCACATTGACAGTTCCAACATCACTCCTGCCTACGAAGATCCATTTTACTTTATATGGGAAGAACAGAAGTTACCGGTGGATATTGATCCACATGATATGGATCTGGAAGATCAGTTGGAACGGAAGAAACTTTTGGAAATTCTCGATAAGGGAATCAAAACGCCAGTGTCATATGTTGTACCTATCCAGTGGAACCAGTTTGCTGAGGGCTGGGAAAGTTGCCGTTGGCAATTCAGGCGAAACCACTTGTTTCTCTTACCGGGAAATTCACCTGCGGGTCTGCGCTTACCACTTGACGCTCTTGGAAAACCGGAGGATGAAAATGACCCCTTTCTCAATAAGGTGGATCCATTTGCTGAAACAGAGCCACTACAGATAGATGATGCGAGGTCATCCAGCAAATTTCTGACGAGTCATAAGGTATTGAACACAGCACTTCTCACAGAGGTCAGAGATGGCAAATTATTTGTATTTCTGCCGCCGATGATTCTTCTTGAGCAGTATCTCTTGTTGGTACAGGCTGTTGAAGAAGTGGCCAGCCAGTTAGACATGCCTGTATTTATAGAGGGGTATGATCCGCCATCAGATGATCGAATTCAAAAGTTTATGGTCACACCGGATCCGGGCGTTATCGAAGTAAATATTCACCCCAGTAAGTCATGGGCTGAATTGCTATCGCATTTCGATATTCTTTTTGATCATGCTGCCTCATCCGGACTCACTACCGAAAAATTCAATTTAGATGGCAAACATACCGGCACCGGTGGTGGAAACCACATTACGCTCGGAGGAACATCACCCAAAAACAGTCCCCTTTTACGGCGTCCCGATCTTTTGCAAAGTCTGATAACTTTCTGGCAGCATCATCCTTCACTCTCTTATCTGTTTTCTACCCAGTTTATAGGACCAACCAGCCAGGCTCCCCGGGTCGATGAGGGCAGGGATGAGATGTTATACGAACTGGAAATCGCTTTTCAGCAGATACCCGGAGACCTGAAAGAAGACCAGGTCCCATACTGGTTGGTGGACCGGCTATTCAGAAATCTGCTTATTGATGTGACAGGTAATACACACAGAGCTGAGTTTTGCATAGACAAGCTTTATTCTCCGGATTCTTCCAGCGGCAGACTGGGTATACTTGAATTTCGTGGATTTGACATGCCACCTCATTACCGTATGTGTATGGTGCAATTTCTGTTGATCCGCGCTCTGGTGATGAGGTTTTGGAAAGAACCTTACCGTAAGAAGTTGGTGAGATGGGGAACTGCTTTGCATGATCGATTCTTACTACCTCACTATTGTTACCAGGACTTAGCCGAAGTAATTCGTGATTTGAATGAGCATGGTTATGATTTTGAGATGGGCTGGTTTGAACCGTTCTTTAGTTTTCGCTTTCCTTTTCTCGGGGAGCTGCAGGTAGACAACATTCACCTTGAGGTAAGGATGGCCATCGAACCCTGGCATGTACTTGGTGAAGAAATATCAAGCATGGGCACTGCCCGGTTTGTTGATTCTTCATTGGAGAGAGTGCAGGTAAAAGTCACCGGGTTAACCGACAAGCGGTACAAGCTATTGTGTAATGGATATCAGATACCTTTTCAGAGAACAGATACTCAGGGAACCTATGTGGCTGGCATTCGTTACCGCGCCTGGCAACCGCCATCAGCGCTACATCCAAACCTTCCGGTAGACACCCCCCTGGTTTTTGACCTGTATGATACCTGGACCGAGAAGTCGATCGCTGCATGCAAGTATCACGTAGCACACCCAGGAGGACGTAACTATGATACGGCACCGGTAAATAGTTATGAAGCTGAAGCACGAAGAACCTCCCGCTTCTTTGAATTTGGACATAGCATAAATCTGGTCGAACCTACCGTTTCTGTGCCTGTCGCAACCGGTAGGTTTGTTACCCGGATTCATCATCCCACAGTCAAGGGTCGTATTGAGGATATCCAGAGTGAAGATTATCCCTATACCATGGACTTGCGTCGGATCAAACATATCTCCCGAAGTTAAACCCGAACTATACATTAGGCCTTTCTTTGACGTACTGACGTACTGACGAATCGCTACGCGATTGTCAGCATTCCTTCGCGATTGTTAGTACTGACGGCCTACGGCGTCACTAGGCACACTCACTGACGATTCTTCGGATGTCAGCACTACGCACACCCACACCCCACACGCACACTCACAATTACTGATGATTCTTAGGATGTCAGCGCTACGCACACCCACCCTTACTGACGATTCTTCGGATGTCAGCACTACGCACACTCACCCTTACTGACGATCCTTGGGATGTCAGCGCTACGCACACCACACCTACTGAGGATCCTTCGGATGTCAGCACAGGCACACCCACACCCACACTCACACTCACACTCAAGTTGTGGATATCTTTTAAAAAGTGGAAGTATTAACCGTTGAAACAAACAGTATATTCGCTGTATTATGCTCACGAGTTACTTAAAGGATCATCAGAAGGATACTCTTACCTTTTTTGATGAAATGGTAAACCCGGATGGGGTAATATGGGAACATTGGAGAAAGCTACTGAACAGCTATGATCAAATGAGCCTGGATACCATGGTTCGTAAACATCGTGAGGTTCAGCGTTTGTTGCGAGAGAACGGTGTTACCTACAATGTCTATGGTGATCCGGAAGGTATCAATCGACCCTGGGATCTTGATCCTATTCCTATGGTCTTTAGTAGTTCTGACTGGCAGCAGATAGAGGATGGACTCTTGCAAAGAGTAGATCTTCTGAATCATATTTTGCTGGATTTATATGGATCACGAACCTTGCTTCGAGCGAGCAAGATTCCGCTCGAAATGATATACAATCATGGTGGATTTCTGAGGCAGGCAGATAAATTGCGACTGAAAAGTGATTTGCAACTGATCCATTATTCCGCGGATATGGCCAGGGGGCCGAATGGTCAGATGTGGGTACTGAACGATAGGACTGATGCACCTTCTGGTGCAGGCTATGCATTGGAAAACCGTGCTGCCATGACCAGGGTTTTTCCAAAACTTATTCGTGAAAACAAGGTGAGAAAGATCTCATCCTACTATCAGACGTTAAGAGATACTCTTTCTGGTCTGGCACCGATTCATACCGACAACCCCAGGATTGTGATTCTCTCACCCGGGGCTACTAATGAAACCTATTTTGAGCATGCTTATTTGTCATCCTTTTTGGGATTTACCATGGCTTTTGGCCAGGATTTGACGGTTCGAGATGGTTATGTATGGTTGCGTACGGTGAGAGGACTGGAAAAAGTGGATGTCATCCTGAGACGTGTAGATGATGTCTATTGCGATCCGCTGGAGTTTAAGGGTGATTCTCAATTAGGTGTGGTGGGTTTGATGGAAGCAGTTAGACAAAAGAAGGTATCTGTGGTCAATCCCATTGGTTGCAGAATCCTTGAAAACCCGGGACTAATGGCGTTTCTGCCTTCACTCTGTCGGGAGATTCTTGGACAGGATCTCATATTACCGTCCGTGGCTACCTGGTGGTGTGGACAGGAGAGGGAGAAAAAGTATGTTCTGGATAATCTTCCCGGTCTGATTATAAAGAGTATTTACCGGGATCATGAAAATCACTCCGTTGATGGGGCCGGACTTTCCCACACCGAACTGGAGTTTTGGAGAAACAGAATCAGGAAACACCCATATCTGTTTGTTGGCCAGGAACGGGTTCACTTTTCCACAACCCCTTCGTTGGTTGATGGCAACCTGGAGGCCAGGAATGCTTTGTTCAGAAGTTATGTTGCCGCGAATCTGGAGTCAGAATCTTATGTGGTTATGCCCGGAGGGTTGGCCAGGTCCTCAATTTCTCGTGGATTTTTCAAGGTTTCCAGTCAGATGGGTGGAATCAGCAAGGATGCCTGGGTGGTGGGACAAAGTAACGGCAGGGATGGCAAGATCAAGGTCGGAGAAAGTACCGACCAATCTCTGCGCCCCACGCACAACGTACTTCCCAGCAGGTCGGGCGAAAGTCTTTACTGGCTTGGCCGGTATCTCGAAAGAGTGGTCTATACGTTGAGGTTGATGCGTATTGTGCTGAAAAAATATAACGAGTCTGACGGTCAATTCTCAGACGATGAGGACCAGGCACTTCTTATCCTGTTGAAGAGTCTTACCGTATTGACATCGACTTATCCGGGGTTTGTGGGAGTAAAAACAGACAGGCAAACTGCCAGAGAAAACTTGGCTCATCCGAAGCAAGAACTTGTCTCACTGGCCCTGGATGCGGATCGCCCGGGTACGCTGGCACATTCATTACAGGCAGTTTTTAGTAACAGTTTCACTGTTCGTGACAGATTGAGTCTTGATACGTGGCGTATTCTGGATAGTATGAAGGAACAATGGAGTCAACTTGGAAGTGACAGCGATCTTGCTACTATACACAATGCTTTGGACCATTTGATTATCGAGCTAATGGCTTTTAATGGTTTGAGTATTGACAGTATGACCAGAGAATCGAGTTGGCAGCTGCTCAATATTGGCAGATACGTGGAATCAGGTGTGTTCTCAGCAAACCTGATGAGATACACATTGGGTGAGAGCAGAAATTTGGAGGTGGAAAAAATCCTGATGGATGTTGTGTTACAATGCAATGACAGCCTGATAACCTATCGTTACCGTTATCGTTCTAATCTTCAGTTGGCAGGAGTCTTGCAATTGCTGATCACTGTAGATGAAAACCCACGTGCTTTACTACATTTTTTACATGAGATTGAAAAACTGGTAAATAACCTGCCCCGTGGTGATCAGGGCTCCACCTTTGTTGCCTTGCAAAAGAAGATTCTCGAGTGCAGGATGATTATCCAGCTTTGCGATATTGAGACTCTCACTCGATCAGAACCCAAAAATCATGTACGCGAGGCATTGGATGACCTCCTGTATAAGGTTGCAAACCTTTTAGGTAATACTTCGGATCTTATTGTCGAAAACTATTTTAGCCATACTTTGAATCAATATAGTTTTGTTCAAAGCCAAAGATTACCCAATATATGATCTTCTGCCACGCACAACAATTGGGCGTTATGATATCGTCATATATCAAAGAGAGTATGTTGATTTTTACCTGCTGCCTGGTGGCTAATGTCGGTACCAGCCAGGTTGTTTTTCCATCTGATCCGGGTGAGGCTGAGTTTATTACACAGGATATTGGCAGATTTTGGATGGCTTTTGATGAGCTTCATCTGGGTGGAAACCCTTTCAGAGAATACCTGGATAACGGTAGTATCGGGTTAAAAGATTTCATCCCAAACCGGATTGAAAGTGCGAGAAACCTGAAGAAAGTCGTGAAAAAAAATGTGGCCCATTATGAAAAGATAAGGGAGCATTCACTTATGGTTGATCAGTTTGTCCCTGATATCAAACAGGCCTACCAGTCTTTCAAGACATTATATGAAGAGGCAGTTTTTCCCCCTACTTATTTTGTGGTGGGTGCCATGAACTCCGGAGGGACATCTACCTCAAATGGTCTGATCATAGGAGTGGAGCTTCAGGATAAAATAGAGAATGTTCCGTTTATTGTTGCTCACGAATTAATTCACTTTAATCAGCATTATCCGATCAAGAGATACACTTTGTTGGAGCAAAGTATTAAGGAAGGCAGTGCTGACTTTATAGGTGAAATAATATCGGGAAGGAATATTAATGAACTTGCATTTAACTACGGAAATAATCATGAAGAAGAATTATGCAGGGAATTTGTTGAAATAATGGACGGTCACAATTTTCATGGTTGGCTTTATGGCAGTAGAGGAAAAAAAGAAGGCAGACCTAATGATCTGGGCTACTGGATTGGATATAGAATTTGTGCTGCTTATTACCAAAAGGCTACAGACAAGAAGCAAGCCCTGATCGATATTTTAACGATTTCCGATTTTTCAAATTTCCTGGATCAGAGTGGTTATCTGGCAAACTTTCTGAATTAGATATATTTAACAGCCGTGAAGTACAAGGTTACACATATTACTAAGTATCGCTACGAATTTCCGGCTACACTATGCCATAATCTGATTTGCCAGGGCCCGGGAAATCACCCCTTTCAGAAAGTACTACAATACCAATGTTCTATAGATCCCGAGCCACATTTGCGGCAGACCCGTCAGGATTTTTTCGACAATCAAATCGTTTATTTTTCTATTGAGCGCAGTCACTCTCAGCTACAGGTCAAGGTTAATAGTGAGGTGGAATTATCTAAGCCGGACTGGATGGATATTAATCCGGAAGAAACCAAGCCATGGGAGGAAGTGGTAGATTGGCTACATACTACCAAAGCCATGAATGACACAAGGCAATTTTATCTCGAGTCTCCCCATGTTTCTTTTCACGATGAAATCAAGGCCTTTGCCCTGGAGTCTTTTTCACCAGGGCGTCCGATAATGGCTGCTGCCTGGGATCTTACTGAGAGGTTGTATAAAGAGTTTGACTTTACGCCCGGCTTTACAGAAATCAGTACACCGGTTGGGACTGTCTTTAAATACCGAAAAGGAGTATGTCAGGATTTTGCTCATCTGGCACTTTCGTGTCTGCGATCCTTAGGCTTGAGTGCCCGCTATATCAGTGGATACATCGAGACTATTCCACCGCCGGGTAAACCCAAGCTCGTTGGTGCCGATGCCTCTCATGCTTGGATAGCACTTTTCGTTCCCGACCTGGGGTGGGTTGAATACGATGCAACCAATAAATTATTAGTGAGCGATCAGCACATTCGTGTTGCCTATGGCCGTGATTTTTCAGATGTTGTCCCATTGAAAGGAATCGTATATAGCGGCGGAGAACAAGAGATGAAGGTGAGTGTCGATGTGAAGAGACTACTTTCAAATGGCACAACCGCTGACTGATATTCTATCTTATTCTGAAGTCTGTTCCTGATATTGATCCTGAGACATTTCGTGATGAAAAAATGTTTCCTGAATCGCGTCATTGACTTCATTAATATGTTTTTGCAGGTCATCGATGAATTCGTGCAGGCCCTGTCCAATCACCTCATCAATCCGTTTGTATTCAAGATGTGACTTCAGGCTGCCCAACGTTCTTTCAGCCTCATTACTGTAGCCCATACGATTTCCGGAAATATCATGTAATGCCGTCTGTGCCTGTGTAAGACAGTGCAGTACGGATCTGGCAAAATATCGGTCGAGGATAAGAAATTCGGCAATATCATTAGTTTTGATGGTACCATATACTTTACGGTACATGTCATACGCACTGACAGATTTTAAGAGGGATCCCCATTGGACCAGATCTATGGTTGAACCCACAGCCCTGGTATGAGGTAATAGTATATGATATTTTACATCCAGTACCCGCAATGTCTTGTCGGCTCGTTCGAGGTACTGACCAATGGCACGAAAATTCCAGCCTTCGTTACGGGAAATAGTGGAATCAAAAATACCATACAGTAGTTGACACCCCCGTTTGACCTCATTAAAAAATGTTCGAGGATCGTTTTCGAGTACATTTTCTATATCTCTCTCTTCTTTGATATAATAGTACAGGTTATTGATTTGTTCCCAGAGCTCCTTGGTTATCTCTGGCCGAATCTGTCTTGCATTTTCACGGGCTTTTATGATGCAGTTGCGAATGGAGTTTGGGTTTTCCAGGTCAAAACTGAGAAAGGAAACTACATTGGTCTTATTGACCTGACCGTAATGTTCCTGGTATAATTCGTAATCACCAGTCGTAATAATTAATGGTTCCCATTGCTCTGGTGTTCCCGGAGCCATTTCCAGAGATAAATTGTAATTGACATCGATAAACCGTGCATAGTTTTCGGCCCTCTCGATATACCGGCTCATCCAATAAATGGAATTTGCGGTTCTACTCAGCATTTAAGTTTGTTTTTCTTTTTGTTAATAAAGTACCCAGGTATCCTTGCTTCCTCCTCCCTGAGAAGAGTTAACTACCAGGGATCCTTTCTTTAACGCCACCCGGGTCAGCGCTCCTGGTATAATTTTGATGTCTTCACCAAAGAGGATATAGGGACGAAGGTCAACATGTCTTCCCTCCGGTTGTCCATCTATCATGGTTGGCACTCTGGAAAGAGAAATGGTTGGCTGGGCAATATATTTATGGGGCTGATCCAGGATTTTTTGTTTGAATTCATTTTGTTCTTCCCTGGTGGATTTTGGACCTATTAACATTCCATAGCCACCTGATCCATCAGTTTTCTTTACCACCAATTGGTCAATGTTGTCGAGTACGTATTGTTTTTCGTCTTCTCTGGAACACAGGTATGTGTCGACATTTTTGAGAATAATATCCTCATTCAGATAATATTTGATGATATCGGGTACATAAGCATAAATGGCTTTATCATCCGCAACGCCATTGCCAGGTGCATTGGCCAGGGCTACATTGCCTTTACTGTATGCATCAAAAATACCGGGTACACCCAACAATGAATCCTTCCGAAAAGTAAGTGGGTCCAGAAAGTCATCATCAATTCTCCGGTATATCACATCGACTCTCTCTAGTCCCCGGATTGTCTTCATAAATACAAATCCGTCCTTGACCAGCAAATCACTTCCTTCCACCAGCTCTACGGCCATTTGCTGTGCTAAATATGAATGCTCAAAGTAAGCCGAGTTATAAATGCCTGGAGTTAGTACAGCTATAGTGGGTGATGTTAAATCTGAAAGGTGGGCAAGTGTCTTGCGCAATTCCATGGCATAATCGGTGACCGGCCTTACGCGCAGTTGTTCAAAAACATCCGGGAATGTTCTTTTCAGAATTTCCCTGTTTTCCAGCATATAAGATACTCCCGATGGACATCTGAGATTATCCTCCAAAACTCTAAATTCACCATTAGCATCCCTGATCAGGTCTGTGCCAATAATGTGACACCAGATTTTTCGAGGCACATCTAGACCAACGCATTGTTTCAAAAAAGATGGACAGTCCAGGATCAGGTGCTCGGGAATAATCTTGTCTTTGAGGATCTTTTGATCATGATAGATGTCTTCCAGAAATAAATTAAGTGCATAAATCCTTTGCCGGAGGCCTCGTTCCATCATGCTCCATTCTTCACCTGTAATAATTCGCGGAACAAGGTCCAGTGGCAAGATCCTTTCAATACCCTGATCGTCACTGTAAACGTTGAATGTCATACCGATCGATCTTTGAGCCCTGTCACTGGCGTATTGAAGTTGTTTCATGCGTTCACGACTCATGGCTTCAAACTTCTTTCTGAGAAGTTGAAACCCGGGTCTTACCTGCCCAGAAGTATCAAACATTTCATCATAAAATGTCTCTACTTCGTAATGCGAGAAATCAATGCTCGACATATATATTTTCCTGGATTTTTGTTCAATTAAGGAATTGGATACTCTTATCTATATCGGACTGACTTATCCGATCATCACCACTTCTTAATATAGACATTTTTTGCAGAAGAGTCAGTTCGATCACTTTCTAAATGACTTCTGGAGGCCATGGAAGATGGGTTGGGTTTCAAGATTGAAGATGGCTGTTTCCGGGCAGATGAAGTCGGCTTTGACACTCGGCCTTCAGGGCTAATCAGTGCGATTTTTGTGATATTACTTGTTTGGAAATCACATTTTTTCCTCAAAAAGTGATACCAGGCAATAGTGGAACCCGGCGTGGAAGTTCATAATTCGGCCAGGTAAATAGAGTCCGTCAAACCCTGTAAAAAGGAGATCAATTGCTTTTCTTCCTCCTCACTCAATATAAAGGACTTCAATTTGTCACTTTGCGTAGTTGTTGGATCCTGTCCTGCTTTCTGGTAATGAGTAAGTACCTCCTCCAGAGTCTGGAGGCTGCCATCATGCATATAGGGTGCTGTAATGGCAATATTTCTGAGACTGGGCACGCGAAATTTTCCCAAATCGACCGAATCAAGGGTGATGAGTGACCTGCCCGGATCTTCATATACCTGGTAGAGTCCATTGTTTTCAAACTGATTGTTGGTCAGGTTAAATCCGGAATGACAAGACGTGCAGTTTAGTCTTTCACTTCTGAAGAGCTCCAACCCTTTCTGTGCGCCAGGAGATAGTGCTGTGGAATCCCCCTGCATGAAATGATCGTATGGTGAGTCGCTACTGATCAGTGTACGCACAAAACTAGCCAGAGAACGGGTAATTACGTATGCATCAAGATTTCTACCATAGGCAGTCATGGCCATCTTCTGATAATGTCTATCTTTTTCCAGCCGCTTCACCAGTTTTTGAATTGGTATGCCCATCTCATTTTCATCTTCAATCGGAACCAGTGGTTGTAGTTCGAGACTGCGGACTCCACCATCTTTGTTGATCAGGTCCAGATAAGCTGCGTTGAGTATGGAAGGTGAGTTCCGATTTCCCATTCGGCCATGAATTCCGGGAGAGATCGCTTTCCCATCAGTAAAAGCAAGCTCCGGAAGGTGGCAACTGCGACAGGAAATACTGCTGTCCAGCGAGAGGGATTTGTCAAAAAACAATCTTTGGCCCAATTCCACCCTTGCCGTGGTGGGTACATTATCTTCCGGAATCTTCATTTCCGGAAAATAATCAGGAACTTTAATCTCAAATGAGGGCTCCTGGCAACCGGGCCATATGATCAGTATGATACCGAATATTGTCAGCCAACTATGCATATTGCTCACTCCAGGGTGAGTGCATTTCCCAGGTTTTCGTGGAGTAGCTCAGCCAGTGGGAGGTTGTTTCCGGTATGAGTATCCAATTCAGTACTCAGGTCTACTCCTGTAAAGAAAGTAGCCAGATCGAAAGAAAAGGTCAGGGTATTTTCTCCTCCTTCCAGGTCAATTTGGGTAGTGAGGTCGAAGTTCTTCAGCATAGGGTCTGATCCCAGGTGGTAGGCCACTCCGGTTTCCGTTACGCCGTCCCCGTCTGTATCTGTATTTCCATCCATTCTTAAGAACTTATATCCGGTATTCCAGTTCCAATGCATAGCCGGGTCCTGTATGCCCAGTGGATCGTTACTCGGTCTCGACGTAAAATCAGTTTCACTCTGAGAGTTGGTCGTCGGGTCTACACCGACAAAAAAACGTGCTTTGGAAATGTCACTGACTTCGATTTCGCCATTGAGAGTGGCTGTGTTGTCCAGGCCTGCCAGGAGATATTGGTTTTGCAGTCCGATTGTCGTACCATTTGCCTGTTCGAGTTCGATGCCACCGATATAGAAATTGGCTACATCGAAGCTGACGGTAGTTCCATTAATGGTATAGTCTTTCCCTAATTCAAGTGATTCACCATCAACGTGGAAATCAAAAGCAAAGGCCAGGGTTGCCATATCCGGTTCACTATCGTTGTCTTTGGAGCAAGCTAGACCAAAAAGAGCCAGAATGATTGCTAAGCTGAAGTATTTTATTGCAGGTTTCATATTATTCAGTGGTTGTATATATGCTGTTGGATAAATTTCGTGCCAATTCTGTTGCAGCCGGTAATTGACTCAGGCTGTGCAATTGTGGATTGGCTTCAATGTCGTATATCTGATCTCCTTCAAAAGCGGATTTCAGATCAAATATGATATCGATTGTACCTCCAGTGGTGGATACCGGTAAGTTGATTTCCTGCATGACTTCATTGGATCCCAGGTGGAGGGCTATTCCGGTTTCAGCTTCCCCATCATTGTCAAGATCAATCCAGCCTTCTATTTTGGCAAAGATATAGCTGTCCCAGGCTACCCAGTATTCTCCCGGGCGGGCAAGGGGATGGCCACTGGCATAATCAGCCGGAACACTTTGGTTTTGGCTTTCTGTCAGACCCATGTTGAAAGAGATTTCCTCTATCTTACTCACATCAACTTTGTCGGTGCGGTACTGAAAGCCTTCCATCGAACTACTCAGATCGGTGTGACTGGAGGTGAGATTGACAAAGTCCACAGGCTCGATTTCCTGCACATCCTCAGAGGAACGGTACGTCAGGTCAGAAAGGTAGAAACTAAACCGGGTGAACTGAATCGTTTTTCCATCAGGATATGCGTAGTCCTGAAACATGACCAGTGGTTCGCCTCCATATTCCAGTTTGAAGATGAGACTAACATTAGTTTTGTCGTCTTCATCACAGCTCCCGAATGTCAAGATTGCCATGAACAAGAAAGCCCATTTTAAGGTTTGACTCATAGTTCTATCCGATTAAGACAACAACGCTAGCCACATGGGGTTAGTATTATTTATGAGAGTATTTACGTTAGTAAAGATGGAAACAAACGGCACCTGTTAAATGTTTGCGAAAGTTGCTACCATAATATTGATTGCAACAGTGCTTTTCTCTTCCTGTAAAAAAGACAAGGGAGGCGACCTGGAGGACATTCCCTATAGCCCTGTGGAAGTAGATATTGTACCACCGGTGGGATTTCCCGCGATGTCCATTCCAGCGGACAATCCTACGACCAGAGAAGGGGTTTCATTGGGGCGAAGACTTTTTTTTGATCCCATACTTTCGGATGATTTTTCCATGTCCTGTTCCTCCTGTCATTTGCCTGGAGGTAGTTTTACTGATCAGTTGGCTGTGAGTAATGGGATAGATGGTATTCCCGGCCGAAGGAGTTCCATGTCTCTGCTTAATATTGGATTTGCAGACAATGGCCTGTTTTGGGATGGAAGGGTGGAGACTTTGGAAGAACAGGCCTTGATACCGGTGGAGGATCCTATAGAGTTGCATACCACCTGGCCTACGGTGATAGAACGATTAAGAGACGACGATATCTATCCTGAATTATTTCGTGTGGCTTTTGGTATTAAGGATCGATCAGAAATTACTAAAGAACTAGCTGCCAGGGCAATGGCACAATTTGAGCGGACACTGATCAGCAGTGGCAATTCCAAATACGATCGTTGGATCCGAAATGAGGTGGAAATGACGGACGAAGAATATCTGGGAATGGTCTTGTTTTTTGATCAGGATCCAACAATTACGGATGCCGAGTGCGGGCATTGTCACAATGCTCCCTTATTTACGACCAATGAATATTTCAATAATGGTATTGAAGACACGGACAACCTCAATGGATTTCCTGATGAGGGTAGGGGGGAAGTGACCGGCGATCAATTTGATAATGGTCGTTTCAGAGCACCCACTTTGAGAAATATACAGTTTACTGCTCCCTATATGCATGATGGCAGATTTAATACATTGGAGGAAGTAATTGATCATTATGATTCGGGAGGTCATTTTCAACCCAATAAAGATCCTCTAATTCGTCCCCTGGGATTACTTCCTTATGAAAAGGAAGCCCTGATTGCTTTTATCAATGCACTCTCAGATACTACTTTCCTGGAAAATCCAGAGCATCAGAGTCCCTTTTAGTCTGAATTAAGAATTTCCCTCAGAAATTCATATTCTGTAATTGCGATAATTCGAAATGAAACCAGGCGATATCTGTAGCTTGCAACTACAAACCGATCGTGTTTGGCCGAATACTGAAGACTCTCGGTTGAAGGGTTGCTTTGCTAGACTAGTTCTGAGAAGATTGGGCTAAAGCCCTCTTGTTTATGGCCTATTAACCGGCCGCTAAAGCAGCCGGTAATGAAGTTGAAGGATTGCTTTGCTAGACTGGTTCAGGGAAAATTGGGCTAAAACCCTCTTGTCTATGGCCTACTAACCGGCCGCTAAAGCAGCCGATAGTTTGAGGTGTGGTATTGAAGCTATCTCCTACAGCAATAGACACCGTTGTTTGTAGCTTGCAACTACAAACCGATATTATTCTGGTCAATTAGTGTTTTCATATGATCTATGTAGTTTGGTGTTTGTAGCTCCTACCAAATAGGAAAAAGGAACACGCCCATACGGGGCTCAGGATCAAAGTCCTGAATCCCAAAGCCTTTCAGGCTTACCATCCAAGTGCAAGTGGATTGATCTTAGGTCTTTTAGTTTGCAGGCCTGAAAGGTCTGGACCTGGTAGAATGGGTCAACGCCCCATTTGAATGATGCCCAGTGTGTTGGCCTGTAAGGTCACGTTCAATTTTGGTGACTCAATGTTATCGCTAAATACATAGTAGGCAACTACGGATTGTTATTGGAATGGCTTGACTATTTAACCCGAGGTGAATAGGAATTAATAGTATGATCACCAAAGAAAAAAAGAGGTCATTCAAATGAATAACCTCTTCTCTGATTTGGGGGTGAATTCCTAAATTATTATTGAATGGAAATCGCATTGTCAAGATTATCGCGCAGACGTGTGGCCAGGGGAAGGTTGTTTCCCGTATGGGTGTCCAGCTCGGTACTCAGATCAACTCCTGTGAAAAATTGAGCCAGGTCGAATGAAAAGGTCAGTGTATTTTCTCCCTCATCGATAGAAACGTTGGCAGCATACTCCAGGTTCTTGAGCATGGCATCTGATCCCAGGTGGTAGGCAACGCCGGTATCCACTGTGCCGTCACCGTCTGTATCCACATCGCCATCAAATCGTACAAACTTATAGCCTGTATTCCAGTTCCAGTGCATCGAAGGATCCTGAATACCCAGGGGGTCAGAAGATGGACGGCTGGTAAAGTCGGTTTCAGATTGACTATTGGTAGATGGGTCCACTCCAATAAAAAACTTTACATCAGTAATATCACTTCTTTCTATTTCATTCGACAGAGTGGCAGAATTTTGCAATCCTCCCAGTAGATATTGGTCTGTCAGATTAATAGTGGTTCCATTGGCCTGCCCAAAGCTAATCCCTCCTATATAATAGTTGGCCACATCAAAGGAAACAGCATCTCCATTAATAGTATAAACCTTACCAAATTCGAGATCCTCTCCACCTACACTAAAATCAAATTCAATTTTCAATGTTGCCGGGTCCATGTCTTCATCTTTCGAGCAACTGTAAATGAGTGAAAGTATCAGAAGTGATGTTGTGATTTTTAAAAGATTCATTGTTTATAAATTTTTGAAATAAATTAAATGGTTAAATAAATGGGGGTTTACACTGTATTTATTGAATGCTGAGTTGCACTTGTTCTGTTTCCAGTCCGGCTGAATCCGATTCGCCCCAGACGCTGGCTTCGAGAATATATTTGGAATCCTTTCTGATGCCATTTGATGGATCGAGAAGAATAGTATCCTGAAATCGGAATGACAGGTCTGAGCCATTAACCTCCTTGAGGTGTGGTTCGTCATATATGATCTCCCCATCGGCCTCTCCCATGATTCGCACACTGATATGATGAACCGGCAGACCGGCATGACTTTCGAATTCCACATCGATATGCAGGCTATCACCGAGGTATTTTACCGTTGGCAATGGCCGGTAGATATGTGCGTGATATTGATAATCCGGTTGGTTAAGTGGTTGCTCCTGCTTCGAACAGCCAAATGTCACAAACAGTATTACTGCAATGGTCAGGCGTTTGTGTAAGCAATACATAGGCTTAGAAATTATATCCCAGCTGAATGGAGTAACGTGTGTTGGCACTCAATTCATCGTCGGAGTAATGTTGAACTACAGGTTGATATAAAACCACACCCAGCTGGATGCGATCAATCCTTAGGTTTCCACCAAAGGACAAAAACAGTCCTGATCCACCAGTACCATGTACACTGAGTTCGTTAGCATAGCGGTCCTTTTCCGTTTTTTCCGCATAAACCCCCACTTTGGGGATGACAGAAAGGGTGCCGGTGATGCGTTTTTCCCAGTAAGCCAGGCCTTGAATACTATACTGGTTTCCGAATCGATATCCTCCGGTACTGGTGCCATTGATGACTACATTGGTAGAGGCAACCAATCCCAGGTATCTTTTGGAGAAAACCATATTGTTTCTTTGTACGAAAGCCCAGCTTCCTTTACCTACATTGAAGTTTTCTGGTAGATCTTCCTCGTGAATAACGGGATCATAATTTCCTGTAGGAGCTTGCAGACCTGCAGTTACTTCCAGGAATAAGGTTGCATTTTCTTTATCTGATTGGCCGTTCAAAAGCACATAGCCCACCGTTAGCTGTGCATCTGACAGCCCTTGTAATTGCTGGTTGTTTTCGAAGACTGTGCGCTCATTCCACCTGTATGGTAGACTGGCCTGGGCAGTAAATCTGTTACTGAGATAATAACGAAAGTTGACATCCAGCGAATGGAATCGATCTGTTGATCCATCACCAAATTGGGGATCGCCAGTATATTTGGCAAGATTGTATCCGAGATATAGAGAATTGACGCGATAATTGGTCAGAAGACCCATTCCTGTCAGTCCGGCACCACAACCGCAAGCGTCGCATGCCATTATACTTTCTACACTCAGAAACCCCAAGATGGCAAGAAAGTATAGTTTCTTTACCATGGTTGAGATTAAGGAATTAAAGGAATTTTCGTCAGGTATCCTTTAAGCCTTGGGAGGATGGAAAACTCTAATGAGATCAGGGTCATCCGGAAATAATTTGACAGACGTGTTCAAACGATGTTGCTTTTGAACATCAGGTACAGTCATTGCCATAGTTCCACTGGGCATCATATAAGTGGATTGATCCCCTTGATTAAGAAATGGTAGATTCTGTTTCTGATCCTGGTTTTTTTCAATTTCTGATACCAAGTAACAGGACCCATAACACATCGAGGCCGGTGTGTTGACATCAATGCAAAGATTACTGGATATGTAGTCCTGGTTGAACTTGAATGATACAACCCGAATAAAGTCACTGGTAGACACCAGCATCATTACTGCCGACAAAAATATGGCCAGTAGCTGTTGCATAAGTCGAAATTAATGGATTTAGGGTTCTCATACAATGTGAAGTGATCACAATTTCAGAATATTAACAACTTTTGATTGTTATCACCACACTCACACCCCAACCCAAACCCAAACTCACACCCAAACCCTACTGACGACCGCCGGTGTCAGCATTCACACCATTCTCAGAACTATGTTGTACTTTTGCCGTTTTTATGGGTGAAGCAAAGTGAATTCATGACCGAAATCGAAAAGGAGAATCAGGAGATCAAGGACGCTCTGAAAGATTGGCCAAAGATCGTTTCCAAATACGGCAGACCGGACAAGAAGAAGGCGGTTATTCAGTTGGCCAACACGTTTTTACCTTTTATCGCACTTTGGATACTGATGTACTTCAGTCTCAACTGGTCGTACTGGATTACGCTGGGACTGGCGTTGATCAATGCCTTTTTCATGGTGCGGATCTTCATTATTCAGCATGATTGTGGTCATCAATCCTTTCTTAAACGTCGAAACGTCAATAATGCCATAGGACTTTTTTGCAGCTTTTTTAGTGCTATTCCCTATAAGTACTGGTCCAGATCTCATGATTACCATCACGGACATAATGGACAGTTGGAAGTCCGGGATATTGGTGACATCCATACACTGACGGTCAATGAATACAAGGAAAAGAGCTTTTTTCAACGATTAGCTTATCGAATTTTTCGCAATCCGGTAGTACTTTTCATCCTGGGACCTATCTATTACATTTTGATTAATGTACGTTTTCCACTTATTAAATTGAAGGGGTGGAAGACGGTCAAGAGAGCCCAGTTTTACAATAATGTATACCTGATCCTGATTTACACCATCATTGCCGCTGCGGTGGGCTGGAAGAAATTCTTCATGGTTCAAATTCCCATTATTGTACTCTTTGCGATCATTGCTGTTTGGTTTTTCTACGTGCAGCATCAGCATGAAGACACCTACAAGCAATGGAAATCTAACTGGGAGTACCTGCTGTCGGCAGTAAAGGGAAGCACCTATTACAAGTTGCCCAAGATGTTTCAGTGGCTGACTGGAAACATCGGTCTGCACCACATTCACCACTTGAACGCCAAAATCCCGAACTACCACTTGACAAAATGTGCGGAAGAGAATCCTGTCCTTACCAAATATGTAACTACCATCGGTTTTTGGGAAAGTCTCAGGTGCATGTTCAATCATCTCTGGGATGAGGAAAACCAATGTATGATCAGTTTTTGGAGATTTCACCGAATGGAGAGAGCGGGAGCCATCTAGGACGGTTGTCGGTTGCCGGTGATGGGTTGCCGGTGTCCACCTAGTAGGTGTAAATAAAAAGGTTTTATCTATCATAGTAGGTCATGGACGTATTACAACTGCTGTTGATTCCCATTCAATCGATTGATAAGCATTGAGGGTGTAGATGGCATACCTGTAAATTTGGTAAGATCCAACACAAACCGATGGTTGTCGGTAGCCGGTCGTGGGTTGCCGGCGTCCAGCCAGGAGGTGTAAGTAGGCTTGATCGAGGACAAGAGGTCATTTACATATTACATCGGCTATCGATTCCCTCTTAATTTATTGGCATACAAAGAAGATAAGGTGTGGATTGGCATACGTGGTACCTTGGAAGGGATGTAGCTAAGCTGGTGGTTGCCAGCCAGAGGCTGGTAAACCGTTTGCCGACCTTAAGAAAATGCCCTTAATACTGCATATTGCCGATTACCGGCCACCCATCACCGTCCACCGTCCTTCACCCAATCCCCCAGATATTCAAAGGCTGGCTTGAGTTTGCCATCTTCAGTGATGGTCGCTCTTTCAAGCATTTCGCTGGGGTCGCCTCGCAGTAGTTCTCCCAGGATTTTGGTGATGAATTGTTTTCCAAAGGCCTTGGATGATTCCCGGGGTAATTCGTTGGGCAGGTTGTCGATGGTCATCATATCGATGCTACCTTTCTGAAAGGGCTCTGTTTCCTGGCCGGTGAACGGGTCGTAGCCAAATACCGGGGCATCAATTGCCGTAACCCTGATGGTGGATGGTATGCTGGAATGAGGAGCAAGATCGCAGGAGATGTCCGCAATCACACGAAGGTTGAAATCCGGACGACGCATTTGCTCCAGGGTGAAGAATGCCGGGGCCTCCCGTACATAATGAATGCCGTTGATCATAATGTCACTGACGGTGCAAAAGGGAAAGAAGGTGCTTTCGAATCCTTCGGGGTCATTGTAGAAAGCCGATTTGTCAAAGTAGTCATCATCTTTTGATTTGAGATAGTGATGGGGCAGCAACTGGGTAAATACGGGGTAGGGATAATTTTGCTCCAGGAAATCATGGGCTTCTACCTGCCTGATTCCCATATCCTGCAGTGCTTGCAATGCACCTGTACCCACGCGACCGGTCCCTGTCAGTACAATACGGACGGGAGGAATCTTAATCGAATGGTATAGTTCCCTGGCCTGAGCATATCCGGTTAGGTCTCTCATTCTGGGCAGGACGAAACTCTGGCTGCGCTGTGCCCAGGTCCACAGAGCATTATGGGCACCAACTATGCCGGCGTAATGACCGAATGCGATGATGCGATGCCCATGGGTATTGGTCAGTAATTCGTAGTCCACCAGTGTGATCCTGTGTCTGAGTATAGCTGCGAGCAGTGCTTTGTTGTATTCCTGCATCTTGATCGTATGTGAAAAGAAGAAATAAGTCTTCCCGGGAATCAATTGATCCACCGGCACTTCCTTAACCCCCATTAGTACAGAACAATCCCCGACAGAATCAACTACCGGCACACCCAGGTCCGAATACTCCTGATCTTTATAGCAGCGTGAAGGAGAAGATTCAAATACAATGTTGATATCCAGTTCTTTACGAAGAAAAGCAGCCTGAGTAGGTGTAAACGGAACTCTGGACTCAGGCGGCACTTTTCTTTCCCGGATCACGCCAATTTTCAGTGGTGAAGTCTTCATGGATAAGTTGGATATCAGACAAAATTAAGCATCCAGGTAGGTTAAATTTTGCTTTTGGCAGGACTATTGGGTTACTTTTTGGGAATTGTTTACATTAATTTAACATTGACTTAATGATAGTTTAATCTTAAATTTATTTGTCATGAAGTATTTGCTTTTTTCCTTTTGCGTAGTCGGTTTGCTTTCAGTGACGTATGCCCATGAGTTTCCAGATCTTCCAGGTAAGGGAGAAGAGCCTGTACTGGCCACATTTGCCATTTCAATTCACATTGACCGTCATGACAATGCACCAATCTACCAGGAAATTCATCTGATGACCGATCTGGAACAGGGATTTCACCTGGGTAAGGGCAAAGATGTTATCGGGGATATAGACCAAATTGACTGGCGTCGGGATCTCGTTTTTGTGAAGATTACACAAATTGATCCTGATTTTCCGGCTTCAGAGACTATTTCGATGATTCGCCACACCGATCAGGGTATCCAGGTCAAAAGCATTGGACACCAATCTGAGGATTTTGCCATGACGGTGGCCGTCAATTAGCTATTTCTTTCATGACCTTAACGGTCCTTTCGATATCCGATTCATTGTTGTAGATGGATATGCCCATTCGCGTAACTCCTCCTCTTTCCAGTAGTTGCAGAACCTCAGTGGTTCGAATGGCATAAAAATGCCCATCCCAGGCATTGATACCCTTACTTCCCAGCTTTTGACAAAGCTCAGCTGCCGAAAATTGATCCATTGTAAAAGAGATCGTAGGTGCCCGTTGATCGAGATCAGTAGAAGGTCCGTATATCTGAAGGCCATGGATGTCACTGAGTCCTTTGCTGAGCATTCGAATCAAATGCATTTCATGTACATGAAGCTGGTTCATGCAATCTATGAGTTTCGAACGCAGGTCCGAGCCCGAACTCAGGGAGGCCAGGAAGTCAATAGCAGCCTCAACACCGGCAATGGCTGCATGATTCAGAGTGCCGGTTTCGATTTTGTAGGGGGCCACTTGCTCCTGGGTTCGCAGGTTGTCACATTTCAATTCATCGAGAAGACCGGGTCTGGAATAGAGGATTCCAACATGAGGTCCATAGAACTTATAGGCCGAACAAAGTAGAAAATCACAGTCAAGTTCCTTGACATCAATGGAAAGGTGGGGTGCATAGTGTACAGCATCCACCAACAGTCGGGCACCAACCGAGTTACAAAGGCTGCGTATCCGGGCAATGTCATTGACGGTCCCGAGAATATTGGAGGCGTAGCCTACACAAACCAGTCTGGTTTTGTCAGAAATATCATGGGCAAACTGGTCCAGGTCGAGGGTTCCATCTTCTTTTAATTTGATTTCCCTGCATACGATACCGCGTTCTTCCAAAACGAGCCAGGGTCCCCGGTTGGATTCGTGATCTAGCTGGGTTATAAAGATTTCATCACCCGGCTCAAAAGTGCGCATCAAGGCCTTACTCAGGGAAAAGTTGAGACTGGTCATATTCTGCCCGAAAGAAACACAGTAGGGACTGGAAGCTCCCAGGAATGTGGCGATCTTTTCCCGAGTCTGCATTAGCAGTTGGTCTGTACGGGCACTGTGGCCGAAATGGCCATGCGAATTGGCGTTGGATGTTTGATAATAATCTGAGATAGCATCAATAACGGACTGTGGCACCTGAGTGCCGGCAGGACCATCCAGAAAAACGGTGGTATGGCTCTCGCGACTCCCGATTATTGCAGGGAATTGGGATCGAATAGCTTCTGTATTCATAGGGTTAATTAGATTTGGAGAAATGGATGGTCAACTAGCTTTCGACAGAATCCTCCACCATTGAAAGG
>JAUILF010000293.1 GCA_030433135.1 Bacteroidia bacterium
TGATGACAGTGCACAGATTTCATCGGGTAGGTCAAATTGGACAGGTTCTTCATTAACCACCTCCGTGATGACGGCATTTGTGAGGGCACATTGATCTTCATTTGGTACAAAAGTTAATTCGACATTCCCGACCAGACCATGAGGATCAAAGTGATCATTTGTTACACCCTCTCCTGACCAGGTACCAATTATCCCATCTTGCCGGTTATTCAAATCAAGTGGTTCTGAGTTGCTGCAAATCGGGTCTGGAATATCGAGATTTGGTTGTGTAGGTGATAGCACGTCCACGATGTACCGGGTCGCAAGAGCACATTCCCCGGACTCCGGAGTGAACAATAATGCAGTTTCCCCTTCTAACCCTTCCGGATCGAAATAGGTGTCATCGACACCATCACCACTCCACGTGCCCGAAATGCCGGATGGAGCAGGGTTTAATACGATGGGGTCGTCCGTTTGGCAGATGGTGGCATTGAAATGGACTGTTACCGGTTGCGGTGAAATAATGGTCTGGATGACCTGGGCAGAAGTATAGCATTGCCCTTCCGATGGATGAAAAGTTAGCGTAGTATTCCCCTGCAATACGGACGGATCAAGCCAGTTATCGTCAACACCAGGCCCAGCCCAATGTCCGGAAACTCCATTTTGTACTGTCTCCAACAACACCGGGTGGGTGTTTTGACACAGATCGGCCAATGGATCTACTTGTGCCGGGGGTGGAGGGCTGGCAGGCTCCTGTATTTCCAACCCGGATAGTTGGTTCATACAACCCGGATGCTGCTGGTCAGTTACTCCTACCTCATAGAGACCGGGGCTGAGATCACTAATCTCGGCAGATTGACTGCCTGAACCTGTCCATGTATATTGGTAGTCACCAGATCCCTGGCTGGCTGAAACAGTGATAGAGCCATCATTAAATCCTTGGCAAGTGACATGATTCAGTTGTAATAGTTGAATTATTGGTTTTGGTGGGTCTTCGAGATCGATTGTTTCGGTATCGCGACACAGATCGGACCCTGCTATTCGAGCTACGATCTGGTAAGTGCCGGCGCTTAATCCGGTGAACAGGGAGTTACTTTGGAATGTATTCCCGCCATCTATACTGTATTCCAGGTTGGATCCCGTGGCTATGATGTCAATTCTTCCGGATTCGGATCCGCAGTCATCGGGATGAGTGGGAATTATTTGTGTGATTTCCGGAGGCTCGGGTGCAACCAGTTCTACCACGGCATTCAATGAACATGCGGGATCGATCCCTACCCGTACAACTATGCTATATACCCCGGGAGCAAGATTTGATATCTGATTGGGATCTTGAAAAGAGGCGCCACCATCAAAAGAGTATTCGAGTTCAGCGCCTGTGGCCTGAATTGTAATTGATCCATCATTGGTACCACAGCCCGAGGGTTGAATCGCGCTTACCTGGTCAATGCTGTAAAGAAAACCATGTGAGCCAAGGTGTGTGGGTCCGGGAGATACTGATATCCATTCATTACCCAGGGTGGGGAAGGGGCAATCGCCACCCGGGTCTGACGTTACTCCCCTGTTGAGACAACCTTTTCTGATCAGTGTCTGGTTTTCACTACTGTTACCACTTTGAGTCCAGGCAGTTCCCGGATCACAACCGACATTTCCGAAGACGTCCAATGTTGCACCATTCTTTTCCAGCACGATGGCATCATTGCCATTGAAGCCTCCAACGCCCCATTGATCCTGTTTGGGATAAGGGGTGCTGGCCGAGCATACCACAAATGTAGAAAGGGACTGTACGGTTCCATTTAGCAAACACAATGTTGTGGTAGATGCATTTCCATTGTATCCAATCTTGAGGGAATAGGACCCATCCAATGTAATGGGATGGTTGGTGGGATTGAAAATCTCAATACACTTGTTGTGCGTGGATTCCAGGTACTCGGAAATGAAGAGGTCATTCTGAGCAAAAGCTACATGCAGGGACAGGAGTGACAATACCGGCAGAATGCAGCAAGGGGTGAAGTGGCGAGCTTTCATCACGAAACAGGGTTTGGCAGATATAATCTTCCAATCCACAGAATTTCCTGAAGGATACCTATTGAGCTTACCACAAAACAGGTACTTTTGCCCTTCTCAACCATAACAGTCAAGATGCAGCTAAGCGAGCAGGAACTAATTCGAAGAGAAAATCTCGGTAAAATCAGAGAACTGGGAATTGATCCCTATCCTCCTATACATTATAAAGTTAATACGTTAGCTTCAGAAATCAAGGAAAAATTCGAAGAAGATTCGAAAGAATTTGAAGAAGTATGTCTTGCCGGACGACTGATGATGAAACGCATCATGGGAAAAGCGTCCTTTGCCGAGTTACAGGATAGCTCAGGGCGTATACAGCTCTATGTGATGCGCGACGAGGTTTGCCCGGGTGAGGATAAGACGCTCTACAATACCTTGTTTAAGAAACTGCTGGATATTGGTGATTATATTGGTGTGAAGGGGTATGTCTTCAAAACCAAAATGGGAGAGACCACAGTCCATGTCAATGAATTGGTATTACTCAGCAAATCGTTGAAGCCTTTGCCTATTGTGAAGACAAAGAAAGATCCGGAGACGGGGGAGATGGTAACCTACGATGCCTTCACCGATCCCGAAATGCGATATCGTCAGCGGTATGTTGATTTGGTGGTAAATCCGCAGTACCGCAAGATTTTTAAGACCAGGGCGGGCATTATTCGTGAAATGCGTCGGTTTTTTGATGAAAAGGGATGGTTGGAAGTAGAAACACCGGCCCTGCAGCCTATCCATGGGGGGGCAGCCGCACGTCCTTTCAAAAGCTATCACAATACGCTGGATATGGATCTCTATCTACGTATTGCCAATGAACTGTACCTGAAGCGTTTGATTGCCGGAGGGTATGACGGAGTCTATGAAATCGGTAAGATGTTTCGCAATGAAGGAATGGATCGTACCCATAATCCGGAATTTACCTCCATGGAGATCTATGTGGCTTATAAAGATTATGAGTGGATGATGGAAATGGTGGAGCAGTTACTGCATCGGATTACCGTGGCAGTTCTGGGCACACCGGTAGCGAAGGTGGGAGAAAGAGAAATTGATTTCACTCCTCCGTACCGGCGTCTGAGTATGATGGACGCCATTGAAGAATATGCCGGAATAGATATTCGCGGCATGGACGAAGAGGCCCTGAGAAAAGTATGCAAGGATTTACACATTGATGTGGATCCATCCATGGGCAAAGGGAAGCTTATCGATGAGATTTTTGGTGAAAAGGTCGAGCCACATCTGATTCAGCCTACTTATATCACCGACTACCCGATTGAGATGACGCCGCTGGCCAAGAAACATCGTACCGAGGAAGGATTGGTAGAACGCTTTGAGTTGTTTGTTAACACCAGTGAACTGGCCAATGCTTATACCGAGCTTAATGATCCTCTCGATCAACGTCAGCGGTTGCAGGATCAGCTAAAACTGGCAGAGCGAGGAGACGATGAGGCCATGGCCCTGGATCATGACTTCCTGCGAGCCATGGAGTACGGAATGCCACCCATGTCAGGGCTGGGTATTGGAATCGACCGGCTCACCATGCTGTTGACTAACCAATCCTCCATTCAGGAAGTGATTTTCTTTCCTCAGATGAAGTTGGAGAAGTAAAATTGGTTGGCACTTACTGACATCCTCCATTGAACACATTTAAAAGCGTTCCCGTCTGAACTTCGAAGCCGGGCTCAAGGAGTGTCTTTTGTCCGGCATCGAAGGTTACCTCACTACCGGCCTCTATCATCCCATTGAAAGAAATGGACTGCGATGCCTGGAATATACCCGAATGCAGCGGTGATACAAGTTCACTTGATGTAATTGAACTCACACACTCACCAATCAGCTGACCGAATATTTCTTGTTCCGATTCTGCCAATTCCGGTGAATCGTCGTTTGCCTCCCAAATGACCAGCGCCGTGTGATTGTTCAGATCATAGGCAGCTCGTGGCAACGTCGCATTAAAACCGAAATCTCCATCGGGTCCCATTGCACTGAGCTGAAAGGGTGAAAATACCGTCTCCCCATCACTACTTACTTCACTACCGAATATTTCCAACTCTATAGCTATACCAAAGTCGCCAGGGTTACTACTGGCTACACCATCATAAAAAACCTGGAATCTGTTTGTCGTATGATTATGGATTAGGCCCGGTCTGCTCAAACTTCTATGTAAATCCTCAATAAGAATATTACTGATTCGGAAATCATTGGGGCCCGATTCCTGGCCATTACCTAAGAGAAGCTGCCCATAAACTTCCTGCCTGAAAAAAGCTTCCCCAACCATATCATTTCCACGCCAGGCTACCAAATAAGAGGTATCTATGGAATTAAACACTACCTCTGGCAAGTTAGCGCGAAAGCTACTATTACCATCCGGACCCATGTCACTGATACGAAAGTCATTGAGGCCGGTTTCCAAACCATCATGGGTGATGAACTGCCCAAAGATTTCGAATTCTTCATTGACCAGGTCACCGGTATTATCATCTCCGGCCCACACTACCAGAAAGCTACTGTCATGTAAATTGCAGCATACGGAAGGATCGAAGGCATCAAAGTTCGCATCTCCGCCAGGTCCCATATCGCTGATGCGAAAATCATTGACTCCGGTCTCAGCCCCATTTGTGGTAATAAATTGACCATATATCTCATTTTGACTCCTTGCATCATCCCCCGACCATACCACCAGATAGTTATTCAGTAGCGGATTGTAGGTAACATCCGGGGCCTCCGCATCAAAATCAACCTGGCCGGGTGGACCGGTATCACTGATACGAAAATCGGCACCTATGTCCGATCCATCCGCTGCCAGTAGCTGACCGAAAATCTCCATTTGATCGTTGACTCCAGACGAATTAATTTCAAAAAAACTGGCTGGTGCATTCCAAACTACCAAGAAATTATTATCTGTCGAATTGTAAGCCACACTGGGGTTCTCGGCGTCCAGTCGTAAATCATTGTCATCCAGCGTTGAGCTAATCTGGAAAGCTGATCCGATCTTCTTGCCCTCAACATCGAGCAGCTGTCCAAATATTTCAAACTTTTTTTGATTAAAGCCTGCAATAGCGCTCACTCCTGACCAAACCACCAAATAGGTACTATCCGCAGAATTATAGGCGATATCGGGTTGTTCTGCAACAAAGCTGCCATTTAATGCCGACCCCTGATTACTAATACGAAAATCATCACGACCGAATTGTGCCTGGCCGTAGCCTATGACATAAAGCAAGCAGTTACTTAGAGTGATAATGCTGAAGATTTTATTGAAGGTTGACATTTTTGCGATTTTTGATGCTTTGGTAGTTATATATTAGGCGCCCAATAAATATTTTGGCACAATTGATATAGCTCTTAGAATTGATTCCTGTATCATTCCCGAAGGAATGGGTGACGGTATTTCTGAATCGGTCAATTGTACCGGACATGGATTACCAAATGACTCTATGAGCTCTCCAAATATTTCAAATTGGCTATTCCCCGTCTCCACATTATCATCTCCCTCCCAAACGACAAGAAATCTTCTGCTAACCGGATCGTAAGCCATAGCGGCCTTAAAGGCATCGAAATTGATATTTCCGTCCGGGCCCATTTCACTGATTCGGAAATCATTGTCACCGATCTCAGCACCGGCACTCGATAAAAATTGGCCGTAGATTTCGAACTTACCGCTGATATCGTCTCCTTCCCAGGCTACGAAATAGGTATAGTTTTTCAGAATAAATTATGTTTGTTACTGCTTTCAAAATTATTGCAAGGACCCCATCCGGATCAGCACTATTCCGACATTGTCTATAACATTTCCGACAACAGACCAGATGCATTCACTTGAACCAGACAAAGAACAAACTATGGGGCTACCGTTTGTTCATCAATACGTCTAACTCATAGTATATTTAGCACTTATGAGAAGCCTGGACTAAAGGAAGCATCACCTTATTTCATTCGAATAGAAGAACAAACCCATGCAGCTACCCACCCATCACAGCATTGCAGATCTTTATGACACCTTACATATCTCTTATGAAAAAGATATTCAATTCGCGATCTTGAGCATCCCCAAAATTCATCCCCAAATCCCCTATAAATCATCGAAACTCAGAGCCGATTATTTCTCCTTTATCCTGACCCTGGATGGTTCAGGCACGTACTATCTGGATGATCGAACATTTCCGTTTGCGTCGGGATCAATCTATTTTACCAACCCGGGACATACCAAGTCCTATGAATTATATGAATCCCGAGAGGCTTATATCATAACTGTAACGGAAATCTTTCTACGCGACTATGTGCAGGAAAACATCTTTGACATCTTTCCTTTCCTGCTGGCTGAAGTTGTTCCTCCAAACGAACTCTCTGAATCCAGACTTAGTGAATTGAGAAATTTATACCGGCAGATTCTGGATGAATCTGAAAAAACATCACCGTATAAAAATAAAATACTGGGAAATATGCTGGAGGTTCTCTTACTGAAGTTAAAGGAGGACTTTTGGCTTGATTACAATCCGAAGTTGGAAGGAAGCCAGCATTCCAGGATCGTAAAATCGTTTAAACAAATTCTGGACCAGGAATTCAGAAATATCGCATCTGGTGGTAGGGCTGACCGACCCCAGGTCATAGATTTCGCCAATCAGCTGCACCTCCACCCAAATTATTTGAATACAGTCATTCGATCAAAAACCGGCAAAACCATCAATGAATGGATAACCACCCGAACTATAAATACGGCAAAATCTTTGCTTCGTAACACTTCTTTGAGTTCAAAAGAGATCGCCTACAAATTAGGCTTCAGGGAACCTACGCATTTCAATCGATTTTTCAAAAAGCAAATGAAGACCACACCAACGTTATTCAGAAAAAGTCTTCCATCTAAGCAATAGATCATCTTTTCTTTGAAATCGGTTATTTGATTATTACTATACCGTGCAATTTCGTACTGAAGCAATAAAAGTAAGCATGAAACAAAAAACCGTACTGGGTCATAGCACCCTTGAAGTAAAAAGAATCGGCCTGGGTTGTATGGGGATGTCTGAATTTTACGGATCCTTTGATGAACAGGAATCAATCCACACCCTTCAGGAAGCCCTTGACCTGGGAGTCAATTTCTTTGACACGGCCGATATGTATGGTAGTGGAGCCAATGAGCGATTATTGGGAAAGGCGTTTAAAGGACGTTGGGACAAGGTGGTACTGGCCACCAAATTTGCTGTAGTGCGGGGACCTAATGGCGAATTCCTGGGGCTTAACGGCAAGCCGGAATACATAAAAAAGGCTTGTGAGCAAAGCCTTCGCAACCTGGGTATCGACGCCATTGATCTGTATTATATGCATCGGCAGGATCGAAAAGTGGAAATCGAGGAAATCGTTGGCACCATGGCTGGGTTAGTTGCGGAAGGCAAGGTAAAATATCTGGGCCTGTCGGAAGTTGATCCGGAGACGCTCCGGCGAGCCCATGCGGTTCATCCCATTACAGCGTTGCAGACAGAATACTCGATGTGGAGCAGGGAACCGGAAGAGGAATTGTTTTCGGTCTGCCGGGAGTTGGGAATCACCTTCGTGGCATACAGCCCTTTGGGCAGAGGCTTTCTGACTGGAGCGATCAAGAGCCGGGCGGATCTGGAGCCGGGAGATTTTCGCCTCAGTAATCCCCGCTTTACCGATGCATCCATTGCGAAAAACCTGCAGTTTGTTGATGTCATTGATCAAATAGCGCATAGCAAGGGAGTATCCAAAGCGCAAATTGCCCTGGCCTGGGTGTTGAGTCAAAATGATGAGATCACTGCCATTCCGGGCACCAGGAAAGTGCATCGGTTACAGGAAAACATAGGTGCCCTTGAGGTAGATTTAACCCCGGCCGATCTGGCAACGATTAAGGAACA
>JAUILF010000294.1 GCA_030433135.1 Bacteroidia bacterium
CTGCATTTTGGTAACAGCCCAAAAGGCTTCGATCAATTCAAGATCCTCCCCGGTCAGGGACATTACTATAATCCCGACTTCATCACCAAATACGAAGGAAATATCAGGGTTGAGGGCTATACCACTGATGTAATCACCGACATGACTCTGGATTGGCTGGAGCAAGAAAGAGATGCTGATAAACCTTTTATGCTGATGTATCTGCACAAGGCACCCCATCGAGAATGGCTTCCAGCAGAGAGACATCACAAAGTTTTCACCAAGAAGACATTTCCCGAGCCCGAAACACTTTTTGATGACTATGAAGGAAGAGGAAGGGCTGCCGCCGAAGCGGAAATGAATTTGCTTGATCACATGAACTGGGCCGGTGATAGCAAGATAAAACCTGAAATCCTGGATGAATTGGGAATTCCACCGACCACCGATTGGGACACCGTGGCCTATAATCGATATCTGGGAAGGATGACAGAAGAACAACGAGCTGCATGGGATGCTACCTATGATCCCATCAATGAAGCATTTAAAGAGGCATTCCCGACGATGTCTGATAAGGACCTGATGAGTTGGCGATATCAACGCTATATGCAGGACTATCTGGGATCTATTGCTGCAGTAGATGAGGGAGTCGGTAAAGTGCTGGACTATCTCGAAGCAAACGACTTGATGGACAACACGATCATTGTATACACCTCCGATCAGGGCTTCTATCTGGGAGAGCACGGCTGGTTTGACAAGAGGTTTATCTATGATGAGTCCTTTAAAACACCTCTGCTGGTGAAGTGGCCGGGAGTGATCCAACCCGGTACCGTTAATACCCAGATGGTACAGAACCTGGACTTCGCACCCACTCTGCTGGAAGTTGCCGGAATCACAGCGCCTGAAGATATGCAGGGAGAAAGCCTCGTTCCGCTATTCAAGGGACAAACAGATGGGTTCCGTGATGCCGTCTATTATCACTATTATGAATACCCGGCCGTGCACATGGTGAAGAGACACTACGGTATTGTCACTGAAGACTACAAACTGGTGCATTTCTACGATGATATTGACGAATGGGAGTTGTATGACAGGAAGGCTGATCCTCAGGAAATGCAAAGTGTCTATGATGATCCGGAGTATGCCGAAGTGGTCGATGATCTAAAAGAACAATTGGCGGAACTCCGGGTCAAATACAAGGATTCAGAAGACCTTGATCAACATTACATCAATATGTATAAAGAAGCTGCGGGGCAATAGTATCGTTGGTTCAACGATTGTTTAGCGGTGGTTCAACGATTGTTTAGCGGTGGTTCAACGATTGTTTAGCGGTGGTTCAACGATTGTTTAGCGGTGGTTCAACGATTGTTTAGTGGTTGTTCAACGATTGTTTAGTGGTTGTTTGGTACTGGTTTCTAGGTGGTACCGGGTGCCGGGTGCTGGCAGTCTTTCTTAGCGATCTTTGCCTGAGTTTCATTCCTATATATTCCAGATACCCAGTCTTCGCGTTCTTTGCGTGAACCTAACGCTCTTGACTGCTTCTTTATTTTTGATTTGGCAGTTGTTGAACGTGGTATGGCATGGTTAAGCGTGGTTCATGATTTCCTTATGGGGAAGTAAAAGCCAATAAGCTAAATCGCTAACTAACTTTTACATGGTTTGGCGGTGGTTTGTTTGGACTGATAATAACTACTGCTGACTGGAGGCTGCAACTGCTGACTGGGCTCCTTCTGCGACCTCAGCGATCTCTGCGAGAAAAGTGGCTCTTCCTCATGCTTTGACGTGATTCATTCGATAGTTCATGATTTGAGTTAGAGAGCAAAAAGCCAACTTGCTAATAGGCCAAGTAGACAACAAGCCTGTTCCTCTGCGAGAAAAAGTTTGTCGAACAGAGATGAAAACAAAGTGTTACATAACCGGCAGGTCCAGCGGATCTTCAAAGTTAGTCTGAAGGTTAAGCAAGTCCTGATAGAGTTGTTCTTTGGTATCCTGGTAGGAACTGTCTTTACTGAGATCATTCATTTCCCATGGGTCAGTGTTGAGATCAAATAACTCAACCACCTGACCACGCGGGTAATAAATCAGTTTCATTCCTTCTTTCCGGATCATGCGTTGGGTTTGTGTATAGGCACCATATATAGCATCGTAAGCACCTTCGCGCCGGGTTCCCCGGACCAATGGTATCAGGGAATGAAAATCCACATAATCCGGTTTGTCGATGCCAGCAAGCTCCAGGGTAGTGGGCATCACATCCTGCATATAGACATCTGAATGGATTTCGGTATTGGCGGGTATATCGGGACCACAAATGACCAATGGCACCCTGATACTGTGTTCGTACATATTTTGCTTACCCAGTAAGCCATGCTGCCCTACAGACAGTCCATGGTCTGCCGTAAATATGATATAAGTATTTGAGGCCTTTCCACTAACATCGAGGGCATGCTGTATCCTCCCTATTTGTTCGTCCAGGTGAGTAATGATCGCATAGTACTCCCGTAAATGAGTTCTTATAGCAAATTCTGTCCGTGGAAACGGTGCCAGCGCTTCATCCCTGAGACGAGGGCCACACCCCATACTATCTTTCAAGGGATGCTCCGGCTGCCAGTTAACCGGTACCGTAATATCCTCCAGGGGATATTGATCAAGAAATGCCTGAGGTGATTGTCTTGGGTCATGAGGTGCATTAAAAGCGATATACATGAAGAAGGGGTCATCATGGTCCGATGCATCTTTCAGATATGAAATGGCATCTTCAGTAACGATCTCACTCCAGTGTTGACCACCTTCCCAAAATCCGCCAAACGAAGTATCAGTGGGCGACCATGAATGATCTTCAGGACCATTGGGTCTGTGATACCCTGCCGGCATGATCTCAGCCAATGAGGCGTAACGATCCATTTCCAGATCTCTGAACCTCTGTGGCATATTGGCATCACGCCAGGCATCGGGTGGCATACCGGGGCGGACATGATTTACCACCTGAAATACTGAATCGGCCGGAACACGAACGTGCCACTTTCCAGTCATATAAGTCCGGTATCCATCATCAGACATCAATCGGCCCCATGTCTGATCAAAATTTTGTCCCTCGGACCAAACCTCACTTAATTCATGTGCACGCCATAGACTCCTGCCACTAATCAACATTGACCTTGACGCCACGCAGATGGCACCATTCCAGCCACCCATATTGAAAGCATGAGAAAAGGTAGTACCGCTCTCTACCAATTTGTCCATCCAGGGTGTTTCTATCTGCATGTTACCCAGTGCATGCACTGCCTGATAAGTCTGATCATCAGTAATGATAAATAGAAAATTAGGCGGAGCCTCATCTTGCGGTACTGACTGATCTGTTTGACAGGACACAATCCATAAGGAGAAAAGGATTATCAGAAATCGTAACGGAAGCATCAATCTTTTTACGGAAAATACAATTATTCATTTAACGGAAGAACCCTTGTTGTGCTATCTTAGGGAGATATGAAAGCAATTTTTCTTACCGGATATGGCTCCGCGTCTGACTCATTTGAAATCGGGGAAACCACCACACCTTCTCCTGGTGATCACCAGGTTTTAATCGAAGTGCAAGGCTTCGGTTTGAATTATGCGGATGTAATGGCACGCAGAGGACTGTACAAGGCTGCACCTCCCCTGCCCGCAGTCCTCGGTTACGATGTAGTGGGTGTCATCAGAAAATGTGGGGCCCAAGTATCGAATTACAAGTCGGGAGATCGGGTGACAGCCTTTACTCGATTTGGTGGGTATGCGGAATACGTTTGTGCAGATCAAGCTGCCATTAGCCGAATTGAAGATGACGTTGATGTCGGAGTTGGGGTCGCCTTTACGACCCAATATTGTACTGCTTATTACCTCGCCTACAATATGGCCAACCTTCAGAAAGGGGATCACGTACTCATTCACGCTGCCGCCGGAGGTGTTGGGCAGGCACTGGTTGAAATGGCACTGCATAAGGGTTGTATAGTTTTCGGAGTGTGCAGTACAGAGGAAAAAATCCAATACCTGCGAAAACTGGGTGTGCAGCACCCCATTAACAGAAAGAAAGAAGACTTTGCGCAAGTTGTTCGTAAAAAGCTGCCTAACTCAAAACTGGATGTAGTCTTCGACCCTGTCGGAGGGAAGACTTTGAAGGAGGGGTTCGGTCTACTGGGAGCTGGAGGAAGAATCTATTCCTTCGGAGCTTCATCTATGATGGGGGCTAAAGGTATGTTGGCCAAAATGAAAATTCTTTTTCAATTTGGTTTCTACCATCCGGTAAAGTTGCTGGGAGGCAGTAAAGGAATTATTGGAGTGAACATGCTCACCCTTGCAGATAAGAGACCGGCAAAAATATCCCAGGTATTAAATGGTGTTGTGAGTCTTCACAAGCAAGGTATTATCGACCCCTATGTAGGTGGGTATTTTAAAGCAGATCAGATTGGGGAGGCACATGCCTTGCTGGAATCAGGCAACTCTATGGGGAAGCTGGTGGTTAGGTGGTAGGTACCGGGTACCGGGTGTCGGGTTATCGGTGGCCGGTTGAAGGTGGCCGTGGGTCATTGTTGCGGATAGTTGCGACTTTGTTTTCGCCGTTCTGATAAGAGCTCATCCGAGTGGCAAGCAGGTACTGGGTGCCTCCAAATAACTACTGGGAATCGATTCACGGCAAGCAATGAAGGACTTGACAGCCTATACTCCAGCAGTGAATGGCGGGAGGCCTCCCTTCAGGCTTGCCCGGCAGTAGTGACGGGGGCAGGGGGTGCACGCAGGGAAACTATTTGCCGGGAATCGGGTACCAGGTCCCAGGTGTCGGGTACCAGGTGCCAGGTCCCAGGTGTCGGGTACCAGGTACCAGGTGCCAGGTACTAGGTGCCAGGTCCCAGGTGTCGGGTACCAGGTACCAGGTGCCAGGTACTAGGTGTCGGGTACCAGGTGCCAGGTCCCAGGTGTCGGGTACCAGGTTATCGGTGGCCGGTTGCCGGTGGGTCATCGTTGCTGATAGTTACAATTGTTGAGATACCGTATCGGCGAATTTGTTTTCGCGGTATTGAAATGAGCAGTGCCGGGTGGAGTGATTAGCCTGACTAAAAAGTTTATCTTAATCCGGGATTTTATATTGCAATCAATAATTGCATCCACAAAACTTAAGAATCATGTTTGTTCGCTTTCTGCTTTCTGCCATTGCATGGCTCTCAATGGCCTCTCCTTCCCTCACACAGAACACATTTACCTGGCCGGATGGAAAAAAAATGGCTCTCAGTCTAAGCTTTGACGATGCCCGAAGTTCTCACGTGGATGTAGGGCTGCCTCTTTTTCGTGACCTGGATATCGATGTCACTTTCTATGTGAATCCACCCAATATGGAAAACCAGGTGGAAGGCTGGAAAGAAATCGTCAAGGATGGCCATGAGATTGGCAACCATACGATGTACCATCCATGCACCGGTAACTTTGATTGGGTTGGCTATCCTTTGGAGAACTACAGCATGGCAGATATGCGGAAAGAATTGCTCCTCACCAATCAACGAATCCAGGAAATGCTAGGGGTTACACCTACTACCTTTGCCTACACTTGTGGTAATACTTTTGTAGGGCGAGGAGCCAATCAAAAAAGCATGATACCACTGGTCCATGAGTTATTTAGCGCCGGTCGGGGATGGCTGAATGAGTCTGCGAATGACCCTGTGTTTGTCGACCTTGCTCATACGCAAGGTGTCGAAATGGATGGTAAGGACTTTGAAAACGATATTCTCCCACGAATAGAACAAGCCATAAATCATGGAAGCTGGTTGGTACTTGCCGGGCATGAAATAGGAGAGCCGGGTAATCAGACAACTGAAGTTGACATGTTGCAAGAACTGTCAGCTTATGTAAAAGAGCATACCGACGATATCTGGATTGCTCCCGTACAAGATATTGCGGCTTATATCGAAAAACAAAGGATGGTGATGGAGCATCCCCTCGAGGAAAGTCTGACTTTCTGTGCCTCCTTTGACAAAAACACCATGGCAGATTTTGCTATTGGCGACAGCCATATATATAGCGCTGTAGAACACGGTGCGCCACAAGGCACTGCGAATCTGCTACCTGCTGAAGTTGAACTGTCAGAGAATCAGGGTAAGCACGGGAATGCGCTCGAATTTAAACGAAAAGGCAAACCTGTGGTTTACTATGACGCCATGAATCACCTGGACTACAAAGACTCCGGGTGGGAAGGCACCGTTTCCCTATGGTTAAAACTGGATCCCGAAACAGATCTTGCACCCGGTTTTACCGACCCTATCCAGATTACCGATGCGAACTACGATGATGCCGCTTTATGGGTTGATTTCTCTGATAAAAACCCCCGTGATTTCAGACTGGGTATTTTTGGTGACAAAACAGCATGGAACCCCGACAATATTGGCCCGAATAAAAACCCTGCCTTCAAAGATCGCCTCATCAAAGCAAAAATGCCAGCCTTCCGTTCAGACCGATGGACACACGTTGCTTTTACTTTCGAAAACATCAACTCTGACGATGGAACTGCCACATTGTACATTGATGGACATTCACAGGGAAACCGCCATATACCGGAATCATTCACCTGGGATATTGATGCAGTCAGAATATATCTGGGACTAAATTTTGTTGGGTTGATGGATGAGGTTTCCATTTTCAAAAAAGCCCTTTCCGCCGACGAAATAACCACTTTGTATCGACTACCGGAAGGGATCAAAAGTCTGCTGGATTGAAGTTCTGGTACCAGGTACCGGACTTTCAGAATTGTAGAATTGTCAGAATTATGTGGTGGTACTTCCGTTGTATTTGGGGTTGAACATGAGTTTGTATTCCAGACTTTTGCTGCCGAAATTCAAAAGCAATCCCTTTGGAAAATCATAGGCAACAGTGTAATTCTTGGCCTGAGCTATATGTGCATCTTCCAATCTGATCAATGCCTTAAGTTCCAGTATCACACTGCTTTCAACCACGAAATCAGCTCTTCTGGTGCCTACTTGAATCTCACCATAATAGACAGGCTGTGAAGCCTCCCGGACAAAGGACAAACCAGAATTCTCAAGTTCAATGGCCAGACACCTTTGGTATATTACTTCCTGAAAGCCGGGACCCATCTTACTATGGACCTTCATAGCGCAGCCAATGACCTTGTATGTAAGCCTATCACCAACCATTTCTAACGATACATTTACATCAATGTATAGCTTTTCAGGGAAGTAAGAAAGTCTTACCGATAAAAATCAAATTCTGAAAATCTTTCAATCATTTAAATCCTGCTCCCTACTCATTCAGCCGATAATTAAAGCTCAGTACAATCCGTCTACGTTGTCTCCACTGAAAATCGGATTCTTCGTAGTAGGTGGGTTGATCAATAATACTTCTGCGCCTTCGTGTATTAAAGATGTCACGTCCGGTGAGGGTAAAAGTGCCTTTATTATTAAATACATCCAATGAAGCTGCCAGGTCCAGGCTGTAACGTGCTAACCTACGGCCCTGCGTAGTATTTCTCGGGGCGATATAATCAAACGAAAGTTGAACCTGAACGGATTCTCCAATATCAAGAGTGGTATTGGTCTGACTACTCCATGTATAGGTATCATTATCATACTCGACACCTTCATACTCACCATTGGTCATCGATCGATAGAAATTGGCATTAGCATTAATATCCCACCACTTGAAAAAATCGTAATTAAAGTTAAACTCCAGACCATAAGAATTTCTGGAAGATAAATTTACCGGATATTCAATGGTGGTTCCATCCTGTGAAGGCAAGGTCAACTCTTCGATCACACCAGAAGTCTGCCTGTAATAAATACTGGACAAAATGGATCCAGAGGCAAAATAGTGAAGGTATCCAGCCTCATACGAATTGGTAAACTCTGGTCGCAGGTTGGGATTACCAATATTATTATTTCTGGGATCATT
>JAUILF010000295.1 GCA_030433135.1 Bacteroidia bacterium
CTCCGGACTGAAGTTTTTTCAGGTTCCCACAGATCATACCATAAACGGTCGATATCTCTATATTTAACCGGGAATATGCATTAGAATATTTACTGCGAGTGACAAAATCCCAATACATAATCCCGGTTTAAGATATTACATTGTAATATGAAACCACTTCATGCAGTTAGTTGTACAATGCAGTACTTTTACTAAATCAGGTATGCGCTCCATCATTGTATTAGCCCTGTTGATCACCATCTCTTTCGGTAAACTGCCGGCACAAATCGTTGCGGGCAGTGACACATTATATGGTAACGAATGGGTTGATTACGATCAATCTTACGTCAAATTTAAAGTGGGTGAAGATGGCATCTACCGGATCAGTTATGATCTGCTGAACTCCCTTGGTTATGCGGAAGTGAGAGGAGATGAACTTTCCCTATTTTATTTCGGGCAGGTACAAAGACTGTATGTCAGCAATGATGGACTCTGGGGTGACGGAGACTATGCCCTCTTTGTAGGTCGTAAAAACCGGGGAGAGCTGGACAGCTATCTGTATGAAAGCCCCGATGATATGTTGAATCCCGGTTACAGCCTGGTCAGTGACACCTCGGTCTATTTCCTGAGCCTGGAAAGTACAGGTAGTCCCCGATTTGAATTCATCGCAAATGAGAGCCACGAAAACGCCCGTCAGGCAACGTGGTATCAACAAACTGAGGAGCTTACCCCACATGTACAACACATTAAACCAAGGTCAGGTGATGTCTCCTTCTCTCATTATGTGGCAGGAGAAGGATTTGGCAGTGGAAACGGCACTACCCTTGAATTCGATATTCCTGTAAGTGATGCAGTAGAAGAAGTCTTCCAGGCAAAACTACAATACCGGATATCCGGCTCCAACTCTCTGGCGACGGTAGATCTGAGCTGGGAAAACGAAGAAATAGACGCAGTGCCCTTTGATGGCACAAGAATGATTGTCGGTGAATTGGACCTTAACGAAGTCAACCAGGCCAGATTTGTTGCAAGTACCGATCACGGATATATTCGTTTAGGCTATTTACAACTGGAGTACGCCAGATCTTTTTCCTGGTATTCCCAGGCATTATGGCAACTCAACCTGGATAATGCTGCAGAGGGAATTGTTTGCCAGGTCAGTGATGTTCCCGGTAGCAATTTATGGGTAATAGACCTCAGCACAGGAAAGATCGTAGAGGCCACGGCTTCCACAAATCAGGTGGATATTCATCTTCCACCAGGAGTCGAGCAAAGAAACCTGATCATCGTCGATCCTGAAACACAGATCAGGGACCTGGATGAGGCCACCATTACCTCTTTTGACCGGCTGGATCAATCCAATGCACAGTTTATGATTATCAGTCACCCAGCTCTTCGCAATGCATCATCAGGTATGGATCCGGTACAGGAGTATGCTGATTATCGTTCGTCTCAAGCAGGTGGGAGCTATCGAACGAAGATTGTAGATATCCATCAACTGGTAGATCAGTTTGCCTACGGTGTTTCACTTCATCCACTCAGTGTCAAGAATTTTACCAACTACATCTATCATAACTGGACAGATCCTCAATTTCTGTTTTTACTGGGTAAAGGTTTGCGCTATCCCACTGCCAGAGTAAGGGATGAGTCGTATGAGTACCTGCCAGCTTACGGAATTCCCGGATCCGACAACCTGCTCACCAGCCGTCTCAACAATCCCGTACCACTCATACCTATGGGCCGGTTGGCCGTAAGAAATACAGGAGAAATAAGCACCTATCTGGAAAAGATCAAGGTCATGGAAGAACAGGTTGCTACTGCCCCGCAAACCATTGAAGACCGTTTATGGATGAATAGGGCTATGCATTTGAGTGGTGGTGCGGACGGTGACGAATCCGAAAAATCTTTCATCTTTTCGAGTCTCCAAGAAATGGCCACCAGTAGCTATCAGGGTTCCATTGGTGCCTCCACCAGAACGGTGACGAAGAGTTCATCCGATCTTAGTAGTGGTGCCGTGAATGATGAACATCTGAACTACATAAATGATGGTGTTTTCATCAAAACCTACTTTGGGCATGGATCCAGTACCGGTACTCAACTGGATGGGTTTGAAAAGCCTTTTTTTCTTGACAACAAAGACAGGTATCCCATTATGCTCTCGCTGGGTTGCTACACAGGTGATGTGTATCAGCGAGGGGTTAGCCTGGGCGAGAGTAACATATTTGCCGCGGATAAAGGGGCTATCGGCTACCTGGCCACCTCCGGTCTCGGAAGCCTTTCTGCTTTGGATCAAGTGGCTAACTACTGGTATAAAGAAATAAGCAACCCCAGCTATGGGAAAGCAGTGGGCATTGTTAATAGAAATACCCTTAAGGCTTTTTCCGATAGAGGAAGCAATTCGATAAGACGTTTGAGTGAGCAACTTGTGTATCACGGTGATCCCGCATATATACCGCATCGGGATGAGCTGCCAGACTATCTGGTGAATACAAGTAGTATCCGGATTAATCCCGGGTACCTGCACCAGGAACTGGAAAGCTACCGGGTTGACTTTCAGCTAGTGAATCTGGGTCGAAATGTCGGTGATACAGTCACTATTTCCCTGTCACACCAGTCACCTGCGGGTAAGGTAATCCCGTTATTGGATATACGAAAACGGATGGGTGGGGCAGTAGATAGTGTTTCATTGGAGCTGGCTTTCCCCGAAGGAGAGAACATCGTTGGCATCAACAAACTGCTCATCGAAGTTGATCCACAGGATGACATAGAAGAGGTCACTTCCGGTGGAGAGACAAATAACCAGGTAATAGGATCTGATGGTACACCGGGCATCAACCTGGTCATCTATCGTACGGGTATCATACCGGTGTTTCCCCAGGAGTTTTCGATCGTTACTAACGAGCAGATCGAGCTGGTTGCCCGTACAGCCAATCCGGTGGGAGAACCCGGCAATTTCGAACTGGAAATTGATACCACCGCCCTTTTTAATTCCCCCTTGAAGACAAGTACAGTCGTACAAGAGCAAAGTGGCATTATCCGCTGGAGCCCAGAGATTGTAACTTTCTCCGGTAAAGTGTATTACTGGCGAGCAAGAGAGGCAAACAGCAATGAGGAAGGATGGATGTCCAGTTCCTTCACCTACTCTCCCCAGGACCAATTTGGATTTGATCAGTCACATTACTTCCAGTTTCTACGGAACAATTTAGAAGGAATCATTATTGATACTGTGACCCGGAAAAACCAGTTTCAGGAGTCTTTTGCCAACTTCGAGCTGGTGATAATGGCCAGAACGGGCACTGATGGTTTGAAAGGCATCGTAAATAATAACAGTTGGTCTGATTTCAGAAGATGGGGGGCCGTTCGTGAAGGGATTACCTTTGTACTTGGCGATCCGACCGACACCTATGGCTTTGTGTTTAATGAATTTCCCGGGGAATATGGTAGTGTAAACGACAGGAGAACCGATCCGATAGCTGCATTTCCCTTTTCCACCAAAACCCCGGAGAGCAGACAGGCCATCATCAACTTTATGGAGAACGTCATCCCGGACGGTACTACGGTTTTCGCCTACACGGCACAGGCCAATCCCAACCTTACGCTCAATGTGGATGAGTGGGAGGCGGATTCCATTTCCTTTGGTGGTAAGAATATTTTCAATGTATTCGAATCGATGGGTGCCGGCAGAATCAGGCAATTGAAAAATGGTGTTCGTCCTTATCTTTTTGTTTTTGAGAAAGGGAATACCACTGAAACTTCCGAACAAATCGCTGCCTCTCCCACCGACTCGGTTTCACTGTCCTATAATATTCCCCGGGCCTCCAATAATGGATCGATCCATTCCGTCGAAATCGGCCCAGCCAACCACTGGGAAGAATTGAACTCACAAATTGAGAAGGAGGTGGGAGATTCTGCCACATTAGAGATTTACGGGTTGGATGGAGAAAGAAATCCCACTTTGTTGGTAAGTACAAGAGCCAATCAAACCCTGGATCTTAATTCGATCGATGCTGAGCAATACCCCTACCTAACTGTCTCAGCACGATTTGCCGATTCCACCAACTTCACTTCTCCCAATCTGGAAAACTGGCGTGTCTATTACGAAGGCAAACCAGACCTGGCCATCGGTTTCTCCGGAGTGGACAGATCTACCTGTGATACGACCAGAATATCTCCTGAAAGCATCAGTTTCAATTTGCCCATTTCCAATCTATCCAACTTTGACTGGATGGACAGTACCAACATTGAAGTAACGATGACCGATGAAGCCAATGTTTCATCCCGTGATACATTTACCGGTCCGCCGGTACCTGCAGGCCAGACTATAGAGATACCGGTCACCCTCGATATGTCCGGCAAGACGGACAACATACAGGTCGTCGTAGAGATCAACCCCGATGGAAATCAGAGTGAGGTATATCAGGACAACAATTTTATGTCGCTCTGCTACTATATTCCTTCTGATAAAACCAATCCCGTACTGAATGTCTTTTTTGAAGGCAAGAGGATTATGGATGGGGAGCTGGTCAGCCAAAATCCTGAAATCACCATTGCCCTGAAAGATGAAAACAAGCATTCCCTCCTCACGGATAGTTCTGTAGTCTCCCTGTACTACATTGATCCGATGGGAAACAGAATTACTCCGGCTGAATCAGGAGAGGAGGTGCGCTTTGTGCCGGCTGCGGACTCAGCCAATGAGGCTAAAGTCTTGTTTTACCCCCAACTGGAAGTTGAGGGTACTTATACCCTACACGTCAATGCCACCGATAATAATGAGAATAAGGCCGGCGAATCAGACTACAGTGTTAGTTTTCGGATATCTAATGAAGAGGCAGTAGGAGATGTGGTGCCCTATCCCAATCCCTTTACAACCAGCTGCCGTTTTCTCTATACCGTTCATGGTAGTATCGTACCGGATAACTTTGCCATCAGAATCTTTTCACTGAGCGGGCGGGCTGTGAAGACCATCACCAGGGAAGAAATCGGCCCTTTAAGAGTGGGAACCAACCTCACCGACTATGTTTGGGACGGCACCGATGACTATGGAGACAAGCTGGCTAATGGCATATATCTGTACAAAGTCATGACTGATTCTGACCACTTTGAAGATCGACAACTTAGCTCTGCGTTTATGGAAAAGGGTTATGGAAAAATCACCATTCTACGGTGATATGAGAATAACTAACTCTTGCTCTTGCAAATAACCACCTGGGTAGCTTGCTCGCGATTGGAAATAAACTGCTCTTTCACCTCAAAATGGGACTCCAAAAAGCTTCTGAATTCCTTCATGTTCCATTCACGGTAATGGTAGGGATTGACCGGTGGGCCATAGGACCATTTGCCTCTCTTCAGGTCACGATCGGGAGTACTGAAAATAAAAAAGGATACCTGCCCAAGCGGCTGGATTTGTTCGAGAAAGGTAGCAGGATCCTCGATATGTTCAATGACATCTGCACAGAGCAGGACCTCAAAATCCCGATCTTTCCAGGTATCATCGTTAGAATCAAACCACTCACGATCGGGGTAGGTGGTCTGGAGGAAATCCAGGGTTTGAGTCAATTCAACACCCCTGGTCTCAAACCTCCCCAGGTAATGAATCAACTTATATCCTGATCCACACCCCAGATCACATATTGTCTTTAATCCCTCTGCATCCATCAACTCAGCAACTTTTTCATAGACCTCCTTTTGATACTCATCCCGGTTAAGAGTATCGTCAAAATACTCCACTTCACTTCGGTGGAAATAACCCCTCTTGATACCATATTTCTCTGGCAACCATATAGACCTGATTATTCCAAACAGAGTCCTGAGTAAGGTTCGGGATTCTCCATACTTCCTTTGCACCAGGTCAGTCATAGCGTTTCATAAATGGTTATCTTCCCCAGTCTAAATCAACTAAGGTAATCTTTAGATGGATACACTTCCGCTCATAACCGTGGCTATCTGCACCTACAACCGGGTGGACTACCTTATGAGATGCCTGCAATCACTACAGTACCAAACCGTTGACAAGTCCCATTTTGATGTATTGGTAGTCGATAATAACTCTACCGATCAAACCAGAAAAGTAGTAGAAGCATTTAATAAAATAATGCCTGTCCGGTATCATTTTGAAAAAAAACAGGGATTAAGTCATGCCAGGAATACTGCCATTCATCATACCAAAACATCGTGGGTGCTTTATATTGATGATGAGGTTATGTTGCCTCCCGACTACCTTCAAAAACTTCTGGCTATACTTGATGAGACGTCCTGTATATCCATCGGAGGACCGGTTGCCCCGTTCTACGTTGATTCAGGTGGTTCATGGGCTGACCACTACTTCGACGATAAATCCTATTTTGGTGAGAACCCAAAAATTCTCACTGATGAATGTCTTTCCGGAGCCAATCTCGCTTTTAGAACCAAATGGTTGAAAGAAACAGATGGATTTCCACCTGAATTAGGGATGAACGGTGAAAGCATCGCTTTTGCAGAGGATGATTATATGCAAATCCAGATCAGGAAAAAAGGCGGCACCATCGGGTACTTTCCGCAACTAGAGGTACTCCATCATATAACTGCACAAAAACAGACACTCTCCTGGCATCTCAAGGCTGCCTTCAAAAGAGGGTTCTACGCTCAAAAAGTGACACCTGAATCAATGCTTAGCGTAATTGCGGGTGTATTCAGAACATTAGTCGCAGCACTATTAAAACACTTTCCTATGAACCTTTGGAAAATGACAAAACCGTCCTATCGCTGGCAAAATCTTGTCGTAGATTCACTAGGTCCTTTTCTGTATTCTTCCGGAAAACTCAAGTGTTATTTTAGCAGATCTTAATTATGCTGGTTTCAATTGTCATCCCCTGCTATAACGTTGAAGACTATGTCGAAAAAGCCATAGAATCTGCACTTGGACAAACATATACTGATATTGAAATAATTCTGGTCGACAATAATTCGAGGGATAACACAGCATTGATATTAAAAAAATACACTTCCGGATATCCGGACAAAATCATCCACTTAAATGAAAATCGCCAGGGAGCACCCTATGCACGCAATACTGGCCTGATAAAAGCCAGTGGACAATGGATACAATTTTTAGATGCCGACGACTATTTGGCTTCAAACAAAATTGAACATCAAATTAATTTAGTCAAAGTAAATCAATCTGTCGATGTTATTTGTGGAGCATTTAATTACCAATATATAAATAATAAAAATAAAATATTCCATCCCTATAATAATCAGGATATAATTTCTGCACTATTTAATTTAAAACTGGGAACCACTTCTGCCAATTTATGGAAAACAGAAACCCTGAAGGAGAACAATGGTTGGGACATTCACTCACCCTGTCATCAGGAATATGAATTGATGTCTAGACTCATCATGAAAGACTGTCATTTCATTGCCGACCAAGAGCCATTAACCACAGTAAGGCAGAGAAAAGGACAGATTACTTCTCATTTCCGAGAGATGGCTTTTCACCGGATGACGTTATATCGAAAATGGATAACATGGATAGAAAATTATCGTCCTGAATGGTATTTTAATAACAGGCAATTTATCAATTATAAATTATTCTATGCCATTGACAGTGTTGGATCGTTTGATTTAAATAAAGCCACAAACATTTTTAAGGAATTTTTTCCTAATAATTATCGACCACCATTTTTCTATATTAAAAAGGAAAATAAATACAGATATTTATTGTTGTATTTCATTAGTTTTAACAAATATTTAGTTGCTAAAAATATGGGTAAAAATATATTCAGATAATTGGCTCTTGCCATAAATAGTGGGCCTGGTATATGGACATCTTTATCTGGATCTTATTCATATTCATCCTGTGTGGAATTTTGACTGTCAGGTGTTTGCTTCTATCCGAGTTCTGGTTTCCTACTGTGGTCCACTGCCGTGCAGGGTGCTGA
>JAUILF010000296.1 GCA_030433135.1 Bacteroidia bacterium
ATAAGTAATTTTCACTGTAACTTGATATATTTATCTTAGCATTTATGAACTCAAGCTTTAGGACACCCAGCTGTTTTGCTTGGCCTTTGGTATCTCCTTTAAAAGCAAAGTCTGTCTTTAGGTTCATATCAAAGTCTCCCCGAATTTCACCCGCATCATAGACACAGGTCGAGACAAGGAGTACAGAAACCGTGCCATTCGGAAACCACATTGCGGCAAAGTCACTCAAAATCAAGGAGATAGATTAGATATATGTGTAATATGAGGTGGTATTATGGTCTTATGGTATTGTGGTGTTTTGGTATTGTGGTGTTATGGTGCTATGGTGAATATCAACTCAAAAGGCTTCCCAAAGCCCAATACCTAATGCCTTTTTCTCCGCGGCCTCTGCGTGAACTAACTTTTCAGTCATGAAGACATTTTCTCTAACTGTTAGAATCACAGGTGTGAGAGGTATTTTGATGAAGTGGTATTTTGGTAAGGTGGTATTGGGATTCTTTGGGATAAATCGGAAGAGAGTCAAAGGCTCCGGAGGAGCCAAATCTTTGTAGCAAGAGCGCTATAATCAAATCCAAGCCCCAGCGGGGCGACACAGAATTCTTTAGTCATGGAGGAGTCCAGGAAACCGGTGAAAAACTCAGGTTGAGGCAGCAATCCCGAAGGGATTGTATGTTTATAGAGTTTCGGATAAGGGTTCATCGACTCCGAAGGTTTACGTTCTTTGTGAGAGTCAACCTAACCACCCCCACAATGGGTACCAAATCAGAGATTTGGACCATTGTTGCCCCCGCCAGCGGGGGAAATGGTACTATCATATTTCGACATTGCTCTATAAAACCTTGACAATCAAATACAAAAGGTTGTCCTAAAGCCCAAAACCTAATGCCCAATGCCTTCGGCTAACAGGTCTACCAGTCCCGATCAGCCTCTGGCTGACCTCTTGCTGGCCAACTAGCCAACCAGTCCCGATCGGCCTTTGGCCGGCTAATCAGCCAACCGTTGCAAATACATTTGAATCACATTCTGTAAGCCATAATACAACGCATCGGTTATAAGAGCATGCCCAATAGATACCTCCAGTAGTCCGGGAATATTTTGCTGAAAAAATTCCAGGTTAATAAGGTCCAGATCATGGCCAGCATTGACTCCGAGACCAATATCATTGGCAGCTTTGGCAGTCTCGACAAACGGCTTTATTGCTGCTTCTTTATCCTGATGATATCCCTTTGCATAGTCACCCGTATATAGTTCGATCCTATCGGCAGCTACCGCTTTGGCGCCTGCCACCATATCCGTATCGGGATCCAGGAATATCGAAACCCGGATACCAGCCTCGTGCAACCGACCTATGGTATCCGTAAGAAATGATTGGTGCTTTTTAGTATCCCAACCAGCATCCGATGTCAGAGCATCCGGTGCATCGGGAACCAGGGTACATTGGTGGGGTTTGTGTGTAGTTACCAGGTCCAGGAATTCCGGTGTCGGATTTCCTTCAATATTAAACTCTGTACCCACAACTTCCTTCAACGGACCAATATCATCGTATCGGACATGGCGTTGATCAGGACGTGGATGCACGGTGATACCCTGAGTACCGAAGAGTTCGCAATCTTTGGCCACTTTCACCAGATCCGGAACATTACTACCCCTCGAATTTCGAATTAGGGCTACTTTATTGATATTTACACTTAATCTAGTGCTTTGACCAGACATACGTTTCGTTTTCATTAGTCACACAGCAAAGATACACTTTTGACCACCGATTTCGAACCAGCAAATGACCGCTCAACAGCTCTCCGGCATCTTCTGATGTTCCTGATTATTTTGATTGGATGCATCCTGTTTGGTGCATTGATCAATTTGCTGGTTATGCAAATGCTGGGACTTGACACAGGATCAAAACTCTCTGCCGGACAGTTGAGGGTGTCACTGCTGATCCTCCACACCAGCAGCTTCCTTTTACCGGCTCTCCTCTTTTGTTGGCTGTATTTTCGAGAGCAAACGTTTCGATTTCTGCAAGTCAGGTTATCAATCCCTTTGGTCTGGACGCTCCTCAGCCTATTGATGTTGTTCCTGCTCACTCCGGTTATTCAGTATAGCTACGAATTGAATCAGCAAATCCCCCTGCCAAGCTGGATGACCAATATGGAAAGTGATGCCAATGCAACTCTCAGGCAGCTCTTAAAAATGGATGATATCGGAGTCCTGTTGGCCAACTTGTTTCTGATTGCAGTGTTACCTGCCCTGGGAGAGGAACTGCTCTTCAGGGGGATAGTGCAGCAATATGGATACAAGCTTCTGAAGAGACCGGAACTCAGTGTATGGTTCACGGCCTTCCTGTTTAGTGCCATCCATTTTCAGTTTGAAGGCTTCATACCGCGCTTTCTGTTGGGGCTCTTTCTGGGATATCTGTTTTACTGGACCAACAACTTGCTACTACCCATCCTGCTGCACTTTGTCAACAATGCAGGGATGATTCTAGTAGCCTATTCGATGCCGGAGCAGATTGAGGCCATGGAGGATCAGGTCATTCCGGATATTCCAGTTTATGTAGTCGCTTTTTCCATTTTGCTCATGATACCCATTGTGAGGTATTTTCAACAAGTCCGTAAGGGTTAGTGGTTCAGTGTGTCACGTCATAATGGAGGCCTTTTTAGTGTTATGGGTAGCAGGTCTTGACTACTATCGGCGAATGCAAATTAGCCGATACGGTTATTAAACACAATACTTCAACCAACTGAGTCTTAGCAATCCCGAAGGGATTAAATGTTTATAGTCACGGAATGAATTTCCAAACGACTCCGAAGGAGTCGAATATGTACCCCCGATGCATTATCTTGTATTCTTTCAACTTCTGGGTTCACATTAATTACCTATGTCAAAAAGCAACCTCTTTCTTCTGGCCGTCTTACTTCTCTTACCTGCCATACTAACAGCCAAAGTATTGTCTATTGAGATCGTACAACGAGACACCATACTGCACGGTCGCTCATGGGGTGAATATGGTCCTTACGAGCTATGGAAGGGAAAGGTATTCTTTGCCACTGACCCGGAAAACGCCTCCAACCGAGGGATAACTGATATCGACTACGCACCCACAGATGAAAACGGCCGGGTAAGATCCAGCGCCGACCTGATGGTACTCAAACCCCTGGACCAGACTCTATCCAAAATGGCACTGGTGGAGGTCAGCAATCGCGGAGGAAAATTTACTCCATCTTATTTCCTCAATGGTCAGGGGAGACTGGAGGACCCCCAGGATGCCATGGCCTTCGGTGATGGCTTGTTAATGCAAAACGGCATTACCGTAATCTGGGTGGGGTGGCAATTTGATTTGCCGGAAGATAAATCACTGCTCCGGTTTGTGGCTCCTCATGCCAGCTATCCCGAAGGCAGTCCCATCACCGGGTTGGTACGCAGTGACTGGACGGTAGATAAAACCACACAAAACCTGAAGCTGGGACACCGCGATCAGATAGGGTACAAAGTATATGACCGACATTCTTCCATTCATTCACTAACCAAAAGAGCCGGCAGAGACTTACCCCGGATTACTGTGCCCAGAGATCAATGGTCTTTTGGTAAACTCAATGAGGATGGGACTACTGACCATGTGGCAGCCTGGATACACAGTGAAAAAGGCTTTGAAAAAGGCTACATCTATGAACTGGTATATCATTCACAAAACCCTCCACTGGTGGGATTGGGATTGGCGGCTGTGCGGGATATTATTTCCTATGCGAAGTATGATGAGGATTGCCCTTTTGGGGTTGAAAAGGGTTTGGCAGCAGGGGTGTCGCAGACCGGTCGCTTTCTACGCACTTTTCTCTACCAGGGTTTTAATAAAGATGAGATGAACCGGAAGGCCTATGATGGCATGATGATCATCACCGCCGGAGCGGGTCGAGGCAGTTTTAACCATCGCTTTGCCCAACCCTCCCGTGATGCGCACAGGTACTCCGCTTTCCTCTATCCGACCGATATATTCCCCTTCACCGGACGATCTGAAACGGATACTGAGACCGGCACATCGGATGGTCTGCTCACCCACCTGGACGAATCGCTGATCCCGAGCATCATGTATGTAAATACAGGATACGAGTACTGGGGCAGAGCAGCCAGCCTCATTCATACGACCCCGGATGGCACAGCCGACATCACTCCACTGGACAACGAGCGCATCTATCACATTGCCAGTGGTCAGCACTATGTAGATCAATTTCCACCCAATGAAATCCCGTCGGATGCAGAGGTTTTTGTGGGAAACCCGCTCCTGTTCAAACCCAACTACCGGGCACTGCTGATGGCACTTCATGACTGGGTTGGCGACGGAACAGAACCTCCTCCAGCCAGATACCCTACCATCGAAGATGAGACCCTGGTGACGGTGGATCAGGTGCAATATCCCTCTATACCGGGTTTTACTCCCTCCAAAGTCATCCACACAGCTTACCGGGCTGATTATGGAAACCAATGGAACCGGGGCATTATTACCAACCAACCACCTCAGCTCAATGGCACCTTTACCTCTCTTGTACCGCAGGTCGACCGTTTTGGCAACGAAGTCAGTGGCATTCGCAATGTAGAACTACTGGTCCCCCTGGCAACCTATATACCCTACAGTCTTCGTAGTGGTATGGCTGGTGGCAATGGGGAGATTCGGGATTTTCGGGGCACCTTTATTCCCTTTCCGATCAAGGCCGGTGAAGGTGATCCACGCCCGGCGATCTCGGATCTGTATGCCAGCAAAAATGACTATCTACTTCGGGTGAGGATGGCACTGGACACCCTGGTACAACAACGTCTGGTACTGGCAGAGGATGTACACCTGCTCACCGAAAGAGCCAGCTCTTATTGGTCCTGGATCCATCAGAAAGAACCGACATCAAGCGATGATATCGGGATTATGACCTTTAATATCCGTTACGACAATCCCGGTGACAGCCTCAGCGCCTGGCCATTCCGAAAAGACTTTGCGGTGGATGTAATGAAGTCGTATGAGCCGGATTTCATCGGACTCCAGGAAGCGCTGGAACATCAGGTAAAGGATGTCAAGCGAGGATTAAGGGGCTATCGCTGGGTGGGGGTAGGTAGAGAAGATGGAAACAAAGAAGGTGAATTTGCGCCTCTTTTTTACCGGAGAAAGACCTGGAAGCTGATTGACTGGAACCACTTCTGGTTGAGTCCGACACCGGATGTACCCAGCAAGGGATGGGATGCTGCACATGAAAGAATTGTTACCTGGGCCAGGTTTCGACATAAGAAGAATAAGAAGGAGTATCTGGTGTATAATACGCACTTTGATCACCGGGGAGAAGAAGCCCGCCGGGAAAGTGTTCTGCAGATTATCAATCACGTAGCATCGCAGGGACAAGACATTCCTTTCTATATCATGGGTGATTTTAATTTTAATACCCAGTCTATCCCCTATCTGACCATCACTTCACCGTCTAACGATCCCCCGATCCTGGACAGCAAGTTGATTTCATCATCCCCACCGCTGGGTCCTGAAGGAACTTTCTCCGGTTTTGTGGTGGAAGACAATCTGCCTACCGATCAGATCGATCATATTTTCGTTCATGAGAATGCACGAGTGCTGTCTTTCGAGATCATCAATAAATCCAGAGATGGTCGTTATCCCTCTGATCATTTTCCGGTGTACATAAGGGTGGAGCAGTGAGGAAACACCCATCTTATGATAGGGCAATCAATTAGCTAGAGGAACTACGGTAAGTACCTTCCAAGAGTTTTCCTTTCTTCTCAACCTCCTCCAAGAACCGAATGACCCTTTTCTCAAGATAGGACTCCTTATGTCCTACTCCCCAAAAGCCAACATGTCCTCCGTGTCGAGGTGTTTCCAGATAGAGGTATTTATGATCTCTGCAAATAGCCCGAGGGTAGCTGGCTTCCTGCAGAAAGGGATCGTTCAGTGCCTGGACCAACAAAGTGGGAATTTGCACCCCCGGAATAAAATTATTGGCAGAGCCCTGATCATAATATTCATCCGCACTCTCAAAAGGAGTGAGTGCGGTGGTATACTTGCTGTCAAAATCATACCAGCTCCCCACCCGGTCATATCCTCTCATGTCCAGGGTGCCGGGAAATCGCCGGTTTTTTTCCTTAAACTTCTTCTTTAGTGAATTTCTGAAACGACGGGTGTACAAATAGTTTTGCCATTCATCCAGCGCCCGGGAAGACGAACCCAGGTCACAAGGCACCGATACCGCAATGGCACTTTCAATTTGTTCCGGCATATCTGATTGTCTGGTGCCCAGATATTTTATAACCACATTTCCACCCAGGCTATACCCGCAAAGACTGATCGATCCATAGTCATCTCTGACAATTACCTGCTCGATAATATACTCCAGATCGGTAATTTCACCATGATGATACATCCGGACCTTGTGATTGGGCTCGCCACTGCAGGAACGGAAGTTGACGGCCAGTACATCCCACCCCTTAGCATAAGCCATATTAGCCATACCCTTCATGTACTGACTGCTACTGCTGCCCTCCAGACCATGGCATAGTATTAACAGGCGTTGATTTCCCTGTTTTAGCCAATCCAGATCCAAAAAATCACCATCTGGCAGATGGATACGCTCCCGCTCATAGGCAGGATTTTTCACCCTGCGAAACAAAAAGGGGTAAATAGTCTCAATGTGTCCGTTAAAGAGATAATATGGGGCTTTGTATGTACTGCTTACTATGGGCATGGTTCAAAATCGGGCATACGCTCTTACCGGGAATGATCCCATTCCCTTCATTTTTGGAGGCAAGGCACTAAAATAAAAGTTATCATCCGGAACCACGTGCAACTGACACATATGTTCGACAATAGGTATCCCGGCACCGAGAAGAATGCTATGGGCCGGTCGGCTATTGCCTCTTGTGTCATCGATATTATGCGAATCAATACCAACCAGCAAAGCACCCTGGTCCAGCAACCAGGTGGAGGCGGACTCAGTGAGGAATGGATGATTCTCGAAGTATGACTCAGTGTTCCAGTGCGCAGACCAACCGGTTTTGATCAGTACAGCTTTACCTCTTACATCAGTAGCTGAGAGTTGCTGAATATCAACATCGAGTTGCCGGGTAAATGGACAATCAATGACTACTCCAGGAAGATCTACCAGATCGGAAACAAAATAATCGCTAAAATCCTTTCCATCTTCATATCGGTGAAAAGGACAGTCAATATAAGTACCGGTATTACCGACCATCTCCACTTTGCCGATGTGGAAAGTCGTACCATCCTCATAATGACGAACCGAGTCTTCTCTGGCCAAATAATCACACATGACCGGTGCGGGTAGTCCCTTGTAGGTGACCAATCCGTCCCATATAGTATGACTCAGATCCACGTACCTCATGATTTGCGGGCCTGGATTCGTGGTACAAATATGCGATACAGTGCCAGGAGTGCAATCAGTCCCCAGATAATATTGAGAAATGAAGACGGAAAAGCCCCGTAATAAGCGGCATTCATCAACAGAAAAATACTACCCTTAAAATTTAGAAACTGGTACCAACCAGATTGTGGATTCAGCCTGCTGCTGCTCACCAAAAGATAGGCTGCAAGGAGTTCAATGGATCCTATCCATCCCAGTACATCTATCCAGAATTTCCATTCCATCACTTCCTATAATTTTTGGGTTGCAAAAATATATATAGTAGACATATAATGGAGTTGTTTTGTTTCGGAGGTAATGATCAAAATATACCGCTGTTCAAAGCTTGACCTTCGACCACCATGAAAACAGGTAGGCATAGAAGTCTATAGGCGCAACCTTTAGTCAACTCAGACCTTGGACGAGCGAGAGCAGGAACACGCCCTTACAGGACCTTACAGGGCTCAACATTAATG
>JAUILF010000297.1 GCA_030433135.1 Bacteroidia bacterium
CCCATGCGGTCAGGTCCTTGGCGAAGTCGTCCCACGTCTCCTTGTGCGTGAGGTGCGGAAGCCCGGCAGCCTCCGGTTCGATCAGGTCGCCGACGGAGATGACCCGGTTGCCGACGGCCAGGGGGGACAGCGCGAGTTCGGTGAGGATCGACCGGGCGAGGCGTCGAGCGGCCTCGACGTCTCCGGCGAGGGACACGACACTGTCCACCTCGAGGTCGAGGTACAGGTGCGCCCCCTCATCGGGCTGGCCGATGGTGACGAGCAGGGGCGCCGGGCGCGAGGGACCGTCGAGGTCAATCTCGACGTTGATGGCATGATCGAGCGACCAGACGACACCGTCCCCTTCGGACAGCCATCCTGGCGGCGCGTCGGGGGTCGGCTTGTCGAGCAGTACTTCGAGGCTGTCTGCCGAGTGCCGTACGAGTCGGGGTCGGCATCTCGCTCCCGACTCAGCGAGGGCGACTGCCAGTTCTCCGAGGGCGTACTGGAGCTAAATGAGGCCAGTGGAATTTACGCCAATGCTGAGACACCCGGACATGGAAAGATACACTCGAATATCATTTGTGACTCAGAAGGTATATTGTATTTCGCAGGGTATATGGGCTTATCCTATGCTCATGAATATACACGGGCATATTACCCCAAAAGTTACGCAGGTGGTGCTTTGATTCGGTATGATCCGGATACCGAGGACGTGGACTATTTGGGTATACCTATTCCTAATGGCGCTGTGGTTGCCCTGTACTATGATGAAAAGAGAAACATACTAAATGGCATTACCGTTGACCGGGCCAAATTTTTTAGGGTCAATCTTAATACCATGGAGCTTAACCGATATGAATCTGTGGCCAGAATGAGCCGGGTAACAGACCGCGTGAGAGAAATGATTATGGACAATGATGGATTCTGCTACTTTGCCAATGATGTTGGTGGCTTGACGAGATTTGATCCTGATACTGAAACCTTTATTGATCTGGATTTGGTATTACCGGGAACCTTAAAGGATTTTCGCGCTTCGGTGGTTTCGTCAGAGAACATCATTTATGCCATCAGTACAGACGGATTCATATGGAGTTATGATCCGCAGTCCAATCAACTGGAAGATCTCGGACATATACTGGGAATGCCGGAGCAGGGCCACTATACTCCTAATATAGCGCTGGATGAGGAGTGGGGGCGTCTGTATTTTATGGCGGGAAATCATGGGGGTAAAGTATTGGAAGAAGCCCTGGAAATTGTGACTGTTCTCGATCTTAAGACCAAAAAATTGTACTGGCTGGGTCAGGCAGAAGGAGTTGAAGGCTGTTTTGGCTCTCTTGTAGCCAGGGATCACACCGTCTATTTCAGTTGCTACGGAAATCTGTTTGAAAACGGAACCCTGGTGACTGATGAATCTGGAGCTCCCGTAACCCGACCTTATCTGGTCAAATTTGAACCACCAAAGAACCTGGATTAACATGCGTAAAAACGATCCCTGCTCATTTATAGTGAGAATAAAAGTTATGTGGAAAGCTGTAAACATCTCAAAGCCGGTCGCCATTTGTGGGTGCTTTTTAGCCATGTTCCTGTTTAGTCAGGATCTGGTTGCCCAAAGAAAGGGAGGATTACCACCGAACTCTCTCGTCAACAGAGTACTGATTTCGGATGGTCCTAAAGGACCCATCCAGGGAGGGGAAAGTGCCGTCACCGATATGATATTGTTGAAAGATGGTTGGGTGTACGGCAGTACCAAAGCGACCTGGGGTGCCCGGCAATGTCACATTTTCAGAACGGATGGAGACACGGTTGAGCACCTGCTGAACCTGACCACCGGTTTAGAGGAGCAGTCTTCTATAACGGATCTTGTGGACGCAGGTGGGGACGGATTTTATGGATGTACCTCAACCTATGATGCTATTTTTGATGAAGAGTCATCTGCTTATCCCGGAGGCCACATATTTTATTACACACCCGGGGATAATAAACTGGAGGACCTGGGGATAATAGCCGAGGGTCAGGGAATTAATTGCATGGCATATGACTCCTTACACGGTTTGCTGTATGGCGTGACTTATCCCGCCGGTCACCTTTTCTCCTATGATGTAAACGATAAATCCATCAGGGATTATGGTGAGGTAATGACCCCCTGGAGGGTTAAGGATCTGGGGCGGGTATCATGGAGGGGAGTGCCAAAGGTTTTGATGATCGATGGTGCCGGTACGGTGTATTATGCAACCTATTTTCGCACTGAAGTGGAGATGGTGGAGGAGGAGCAAATGAAGGGAAGTGATAATTCGTACTCTTCCCTGGAAGGTGGCAGAATTTACCGGTTGGCTTATGGTGAAGAGAGGCCTGTGTTTACCGGAGCCATCATACCTGCACAGACCGGAATGGATTCGGATCCTATTTATGAAAATGGCATTGCCTCTGCCATCCCAGCTCGAGATGGAGGTTTTTGGTGTGGTACCATAAACGATGGATTCCTGTTTAAATTTATTCCGTCTACCTCCACGATCATTAACAAGGGTAAAGCTTTTCAGTACTGGAACTTGAAATCACTGGCGTATGGTGGAGATGGCAAGTTGTATATGCTCGGCGGCAGAGACGAGGACAATTCCTGGATCATGAGTTACGATCCCGCTATCGGTTCCCTGGAATGTCTTGGTTGGCCGGAAAATACAGCACAATGCAGCGTCATCTGTGCAGATAAGGATGGCAGGATTATCATTGCAGAAAATCTCAGGCATTCCTTCATGTGGGTATTTGATCCTGACAGAATGGAGAAGTGAGCGGTGGGATAAATTTGTAATCACCATCCAGGGAATACACTTTTGACCATCAATGCATGCTGGTATATTAATTCATTAAGGACTTATCCAACTTTACAATCTTCAGTTAAACCTTATCCTCACTCCGCAACAGCCACCTCATTTTCAATTTTCGGAACCGTCTTCAGGAATGCCAGGATGGCGTCTGCATCTTCCTGATCGAGCATTGGGTACCTGGGCATCCCGATATTTGCCACTGATTGATCCGGTTTAACACCGGCAGTCAAGAGGGTTAACAAATCCTGGGCAGAATAATGAGCAATGCCCGTTTCATCCATGGTGATATTGGACGAAAGGTGAATATCTCCGTTATGATCATAGATGGTATTTCCTCCCCCAAAATAACCCGGGGAGTTTCCCGGAACCAGTACATCAACGGTAGTAAAATCAGCGGAATGACAATGGAAGCAGCCTAACTGTGCTGTTGCCAGGTATTTCCCGTACGCGACCTTGTCGCTCTTCGCCGGTTTGGGGATCGGTGCGTCAGGATAGGGCAGGGGTTTGATCACAAAGTTGCAAAGTGCCTTTACCAGGAAAGAGGGTTCAGATGGCGGAGAGACATGGTCAGAAGGTTGAACACTGGGGTGGTCAGACCTGAGGTAGGCAATGATGGCCTCAATGTCTTCGTCAGCCATCAGCGGAAATTTGGGCATATATGGCGGGGCAAATGATCCATCTTTCCTGAGGCCGGTTCTCACAAAAGTAGCGATTTCGCTATCTGTCCAGCCACCGATACCAGCAGTGGGATGCTGCGTAATGTTAGCGGAATAGACTGTGCCAAATGCCGGGCCGAAATCGAGGCAATGTCTGCCTTCAAGACTCTCGTCATCCAGTGGTGAGTGACAGTGACTACAGTTAGCCAGGGATAGTTCGTACCCAAGGGCAACCTTGGCTGAGTCGGAGTCAACCGTAAATGAGTGCTCTTCGTAAGGATATGTGGGAATGCCCTTTACGTTAATATAGGTTACGGCTCCCAGGATGACGAATACAATTACAGCAATAAAAATGAGAATGTATTTGAGTGCTTTCATTAGGACGGATTTTTACAGTGGTTGAATGCAGGATATGTGTTTAATCCTGACTGAAAAGATACAACACACGTGTCGAACTTGGTCACCCGATCGGGTGAATTTTTACCATGCCTTGCTGTGGTGGGCTAAATCAATGGAAATAAGCTTGCCATGATCAGGGTCTGTATCAAGCCGACAACTCCGATAATGCCCAAAACTACTGTCCAGGTCTGTAGAGTCTGTTTTTCGGTAAAACCACTCAGTTTACAGATGACCCAAAAACCACTGTCATTCATCCAGGTGATAAACATAGAGCCAAACCCGATTGATAGTAATATATAGACAGGATGATACGGGAGATCAACTCCGGATATCAGGGATATCATGATTCCTGCTGATGTGATCATGGATACGGTGCCCGAACCCTGGGCAATTTTCATTACCGCAGCGACAATCCAGGCGAGGAGTACGTAGTTAATCTGTAATCCGCCCGTTGCCAGTCCCTCTATCCAGTTGCCGATCCCAGAGTGTTGAATCATACCCCCAAAGGCACCACCGGCACTGGTAATCAGGATGATGATTCCTGCAATTTCCAGCGGTTTTTCCATGGATTTTCCTACCTCTTGAATAGACCAGCCTTTCTGTTTGGCCAGGATCCAAAGGGCAATGATGGTTCCTATGAGCATGGCCACATTTTTGTTACCGATAAAGCTGATGAAAGTTAGACCTGCAGTTTCCTGACTACCATCATAGGCATATTCCGTAGCTGACGCCAAAATGATTAACAGAAGGGGTACAACGATCGGCATCATGGATATGCCAAATGCCGGCAGGTCCGAGGTGTCGATCTCTTTTTCCGTCTCCTGGAATTCCGGAGGGCTTATTTGCATACGGGCACTGAGCCTTTTCGAATAGAGGTAGGCAATAACACCAGGAATGATACCAGCAAGGATACCGGCAACAATCACAAAACCCAGGTTGACTTGAAGGGTTTCAGCCATGATTAGTGGTCCTGGAGTAGGTGGTACCAGCGAATGGGTAATTGCAGCACCCGCACTGATGGCCATCACATAAAGCAGGTAATCTTTCTTGATCTTCTTGCCCATCGAATAGGCAATCGGTATCAGCAGAAAAAAGACGGTATCAAAGAAGACCGGTATAGATAAAACAAACCCGCTTATCAACAAGGCTACCGGGGCCAGTTTGGCCCCCATCACCGCCATGAGTTTGATTACGATTTTCTCCGCGGCCCCACTTTGGGTCAGCGCAACCCCTAAAATCGAGGCCAGGGCTATCACAAAAGCAATTTTTCCCGCTACGACTCCAAATTCCGTCATAGATAGTTCCACGGCCCTCACATAATGATTGCTGTATTCACCCGGTAACTGGGAACTGAGTACACCGACTACTACCGACGCACAAAGGAGCGAAAGAAAGGCGTGAATCTTTAAAACAGCAATGAGAACAACAACGGTGATGATGCCAATCAAAAGAACAAAGATCGGCCAATTAGCAGCAGTACTTTCCATGCTTGAAATTAACAAAAGAATGGTGAAAACAAAGGACTCTTTTGCAGTCGGTAATCAACAGATCTAACCACTAAGGTCACAAAGAATCTTTTTGAAGAAGGTCACTAAGAGAGCAGCAGGATTTCAATGACTCAGACCATTCCATATTGATGTGAGCAAGTAAACCCAATTACCCAACGACCAAAGCCCAGGGCCAGGTGGTAGTCTTTTTCTCGCAGAGGTCGCCGAGACCGCAAAGTCTTGAAATGCATGAATGAACCACCAGAAACCACCAGAAACAATTGCTAAACCACCGTTGAACAACTGCTAAACGACTGTTGAACAACTATACCACCGTTGAACAACTGCTAAACCACTAATCAACTAGGCTCCCTTGTCTTGTGGCTCCCTGATTTTCCAGGAGGAAGGTGTGTGGTTAATATGTGGTCTGTTTTTTACGATAGCTCGCAGTACATCGCTAATACTTACCTGTCCCACCAGTTTGCCCCGGTCAACTACCGGAAATCTGCGGTAGGGGGTGTTGACAAATTTGGTAGCGAGTTCCAGTATGGTCTTGTCAGCTTCTATCGTAGTAACCTTGCGAGACATGTAATCACCTACCGTACCATTGCCCCCTGGAAGGTTGTTGTAGGGCCCGTCCAGGATGGTCTTAATACAATCCGACTCGGATAACATGCCCACCAGGTTCTTTTGATTATCTACGACTGGAGCACCAGAAATCTTGTTTTTCAGGATGACGGCCATAGCATCTCTGATATTGATATCAGGAGTAAAAGTGATGAGGTCTTTGGCCATATATTTTTTTACCGGTGCTGATCGATCCATAAGTATATTTTTAAAGGCTATGATATTCTTGTTAATTTACCAAAAAATGATAATACAACCGAATTTTCTTTTGAATCTGCTATTCGATCATTGAGTGCCTGCCATGCAGTCTGAAGGTGATAGAGAACCAATAAGCTATGTCTGGAACGGGAACACACAGGAAATATATATTTATGGGATTCATGCTTTTGAGTCTGCTAAAACTCCAGGCTCAGGAAGTAAGTCTGATGAACCAGGTTCAGATAAAGCCTGTTGCTTTCAAAGCTGACAGTGAGAAGTTGAAAGCGGATACCCTCTCAATCAGGTGGTCCAAGCTGATCAATCTAAATGCTCACAGGGTGTTGAATAATTGGTGGCCTGAATATGCTGACCGGCGTAATGAAGATGGGTGGATTGATTTTGGTTACCTCGAAAATAACTCGAAGACCGGGGAGTTCGGTCCGGAAACCAGGGGCGGTATACGGCCCGCAGCTCAAAATGCCTATGCCGTCTCTGTTGCGGTATTTACCGATGTATATGGTGCTAATTATATTGGGTTTAGCCGCAATGAGGCTATCGGGTTTATCAAAACCATTGTGGGCTCGCTGGCTCGTGATCATCTTGCAAATGGTGGTATCGGGCATGCCTGGGGTAATCAATGGCAGTCCTCGCAGTGGGCAAGTAAATGTGCTGTTGCAGCCTGGCTGATTTGGGATTACCTGGATAAGGATACTCAGCTGGCTATTCAAACAATGATTGCTCACGAGGCGGATCGCTTACTTGATATTCCACCACCCTCCGCCAGTGAAAACTATCGTTCGAACACGCATGCGGAGGAAAATGGATGGGACGGTACCTGCTTACAGACTGCAGTGGCGTTATTACCCGGACTTCCACGAACAGCTACCTGGTTGGAGCAATCTGTTAAATACCGTATCAATAGCCTTGCTACAGCTGATGATGTGACATCTGATTCGATGGTATGGGGGAAGCCATTAAGCGATTGGGTCAATGGATATAATATTGACAATCTCGGTGCTCTCGGTAACCATGCGGCTTATCCTCACCCGGACTACATGGCATCAGCAATCAGACATGCCATAGAAGGAGCCCTGTTCATGGGGCTGGCAGGTCTCGATGTCCCGGCCCCCAATTTCTACCACTGTGATCTGGTGTATGGCAATCTTACGGATTATCCCTGGAAGGGTGATACCTGTATCTATTTACCGGATGGTCAGATTTACTGGCCGATCGATCAGGAATATGATTGGCGATTTGAATATCTGACCTATGGACTGGCCGATGCCGGTTCTTCATTCTACGGGTTTGATACCAAATCGACCTTAAAGGGAAGTGATTGGGAAGAAAAACACACTCGTTTGGCTTTACGCGATGAAAAGATGGCTTTTATTTCGTCATCAGCTTACCTGCTGCATTGGCTTGCCGCCACTGATTATAAGCCGGGTAGATGAGCTTCAGGTGCATAAGCTCAGGAACTATGTTCAGTCGATGCTATCAATAGAAAATGACTTTGGTAGAGTCAAAACCATAATGTTGTGTGGTGCATTTCTGCGTGTGCATGACAAATCTCTCTCAGCTTGCTGCTTTGATGACATCAGTTGCCATGTTGTAACGACTTTCATACTTGCAACCAGTGATTTACTATGTGTGCAAGTTTCGTATTGAGTG
>JAUILF010000298.1 GCA_030433135.1 Bacteroidia bacterium
TGCCCACATGAATCGGAACCCTGCCCCGAAGATCGGGTAATGCAAAGGAAGTCCGTCCATCACCACCATATGTCGTACCCAGCAAGGAGTATAAACTTTGATTTTGATTAATGGGAAGTATCTGGCCATCACAGAAAGCCCAGCCACGAGGTGCAAAATTAAATCCAACTATTCTCACCTCAGCAAGAAAAGGTTCTGACATGTTCGATTATTTGGTTATTTCAAGGTCGATCTAAATATAACAAACAATAGATGCCCAACAAATTTCTTTCGTAAAAGAAAGGGTTCCTAATTCACCACAAACAACCTCCTCTCTCCGGCCTTCATTTTTAGTTCCAACACATTGCCTTGTGCATTCATATATCGATAACAGTAGTCTGGAACATCCAGATCAACAAATACTTCCCTGACAGGATCAAGATAATCGTCAATTATCTTTGAGTGGTTGGCACCTGCTCCGTTAACCATTTCCTGCTTAAGAAATTCGAGGTGTTTCCTGATCTTTTCTGGCACAACACAGTTTTCTACATCAGACATCCCCCTGTCAATCAAGCACATACATGACACACTTGCTATTACAACCTTTCTGGTAAAAAGCCTCCGGTCCACCAAATTTGAGTTTGTTCCTAATGCTCAATGTAGTCAATTACCTGAATAATTCTGTTCTCTGGATCAACTGTTATTCAAAGTGCAAACAACCTAATATCCGGGTGTTGAGTCATTCATCAATATCAAAAATTGTTATAACATTTTTCACACACCAAGCCCGGATTTTAATACAATTTCCTTAGCTTACCCTTTTCGAACAAACTCCAATGAAAATCAAATGAGCAATCCCGTACCTCTCACCATTCAAACCCCACTCAATAAAGGCTATAGTGCTTACATTGTTATCGGCAACCAAGAACTCTATATAGCTCCGGACAAATCAAACCTGTATTGGATGGTCATCTTAAACAACAGCGATCTGAAAGTGGAAGCCAATTTCACATTTTCGGACAACTCCAAAGTTCCCCCGGAACTATCTCCGTACCTCAACAATCCGGACTACATTATGATCCTTTCCACCGTACGATTGCATTCTGACAATTTGCCCCAGAGTGCATTCCACGCCTTCCTCGTCAGTGAGGGTGCCGGTAGACAGTTAAACCGTGCTGAACAGATCTTCGAAGCTTTTAATTGTGGTACCTGGGGTGTCATGAGTTACGCTCTCGTGGCAGTATTAGGAGCTGATAGCACCGGGTACGAATTCTTTAATTTAATGGACCCGGTTCTGATTAGTACTTTACAATTCGAAGCTATTACCATCAATGGCAAGACCACGTATACACCGGTAGTACTTTGAAGTTATTGCCATGTCGGTCGACAAACGTGTCCTAATCTTCACGGGCCTCTACAAACCGGGAACAGGTTTTACCAGGGTACTGCAGTCACTCCTCCCGCACCTCACCGCAACATATGAAGTGCATTGGTTGGGGATAGGCTATAAAGGGCCATCCTTTGAGGAAAATAACTATACAGTGCATCCCAACAATCTGCATGGGGGAGATATGTACGGTGCTCAGGGAACCAGACAGCTTGCTGTCGACCATGGAGCATCGATCGTAGTCCTTTTGGCAGATCTATGGATGTTAAAAAACTTTGCCGACACACTATCCCCCCAAGGTAGAAGTTTTCTAGTGGCTGGTTATGTTCCAATTGATGGCCTGATTCCCGAGCAACACTCTTTACCGAGTTTCGACTATTTGGATTTACTGTTTGCCTATACTCACTTTGATCAGAATCAAATGTTGTCGAGGATTCGCGGAAGATTTAACTGTGCCTATTTTTACCATGGAGTGGACACTCTTCAATATCATCCCATTGCCCATTCCAAACAGGAACGGATAGAGCTTATTCGACAAACTTTTAGCCATGCTGATTTAGAGGACGACCTTTTGCTCGTACTCAATGCCAACCGGTACAACGAACGGAAAAACCTTACAGGGTCCCTCAATGCATTTGCACTCTCCCTAAAAAGTGTTGACCGACAGGTTATTCTTGTGCTTCACACACCAGGTCTACCGGAGATCAAGTTGGAGGAAATCAGATCCGAGATAAGCAGTAGTGGGCTAACTGACAGGGTGTGGCTCAATCCGCTAGGAAATGACTATTTATCTGAGGAGAAACTCAACGTACTATATAACTGTTGCGAAATCGGGATCAACACCAGTTTTGGTGAAGGTTGGGGAATGATATCATTTGAGCATGCCGCATCGGGAGGTTGCCAACTGATCCCTGACCATCCAAATCAAAGGGAAATTTGGCCCGATGCCCTCAGGTATCAAATAACAGATTCTGTCAGTCTGGACCGAAACCCCCTGGTACTTCATCAGCCTTCCTCCACCGACCTTGCCCGACGCCTCAGAAATTTGTACGAGGATCAGAAACTGCTCCACACTGGCAAAACACTCAGCCAAGATCACGTGAGGAGTTCGCGATTTTCATGGAAAGTGATTGCAAACAAGTGGGTTAGCACCCTGAAAGACCTACAAGTCTGATCGGATCCCGATAAGATTAAAGATCAGGTCTGTCAAAAGTGACTCTTTGGCCTCTTTGGCCTCCGAACACTCCTTTGGAATAGGCTACTTCACCATTTAATATAGTGTGTCTTACCCTCCCCTTGAAAGCGTGATCCTGAAATGGAGACCAGCCACATTTATAGTAAATGTTTGCGGGACCCACGGTCCAGGTTTCATCTGGGTCCACCAGGACCAGATCAGCCCAATAGCCCTCCCGAATAAACCCCCTCTCTTTCAACTGGAAACAAATAGCAGGTGCATGACACATCTTCTCGACCATTTTTTCGAGTGAAATCCTACCCTTGTGATAAAACTCCAGCATGACATTCAATGCATGCTGTACCAGTGGAAGACCGGAAGGAGCTTCCAGATATGGTCGTTCTTTTTCCTCTAATGTATGTGGAGCGTGATCAGTAGCGATGATATCCAGACGATCATCCAGGAGGGCGGCAAAAAGATGCTCTTTATGTCTTGCCTCCTTGATCGCAGGATTACATTTAATCAAATTGCCCAGTCTTTTGTAGTCACCGGAATCAAAATACAGATGATGTACACATACTTCGGAAGTAATGCGCTTTTCCTCCAGAGGAATCTCGTTGGTGAAAAGATCCAATTCTTCCATAGTACTGATGTGAAGAATATGCAATCTTGAATCATGCTTCTTGGCCAGATTGACAGCAAGTCCCGAACTCAAGAGGCATCCATCAGCATTCCGAATCATGGGATGATGCTTAGCCTCCAGATGCTCACCGTGTATGCGCTTCAGTCGCTCGAGATTTTCTCTGATCGTAGCTTCATCTTCGCAATGGGTGGCGATCAACATGGGAACCTGCGAAAAAATGTTTTCCAATACTTCGGCATCATCTACCAGCATGTTGCCGGTGCTCGATCCCATAAAAACCTTGACTCCACAAACATCAGCAGCATCGGTCTGCAATACATGTTCAAGATTTTCATTGGAAGCTCCCATGAAAAAGGAGTAATTGGTGGAAGAAGTCTTGGCAGCAATATCGTATTTGTCCTGCAACAATTTTTGGGTAAGAGCCGGTGGTTTAGTATTGGGCATTTCCATATATGTGGTTACTCCTCCGGCTAGTGCTGCCCTGGATTCAGATCCAATATCAGCCTTATAAGTCAGTCCCGGTTCCCGAAAATGCACCTGATCATCAACGATCCCTGGGATACATATGAGCCCGGACGCATTGATCTCCTGAGTCTTCCCCCTGTCGTCAATGATTCCCCCTACCCTTTCAATACGGCCATTGGTTATCAACAAGTCTCCTTCAATGATCTTACCCTCATTGATGACCCGGGTATTTTTGATCAATAAATTACTCATGTCAGTCTCATTTAAGTTGGCTGCGCTGAAGATAGAAATTCAATACTACCATAAAGACTGGATAAAGAAAAAATCATTCCTGGTCAATTTCCTATAATTGCATCCAAATGGTATGCTCATGGCTATAAATACAAGAATAGGTATCCTTGGCGGCGGTCAGCTGGGGAAAATGTTGGTTCAGTCCGGCAGCCGGTGGAACCTGGATATGTGGGTATTGGACAAGGACTTTGACTTTCCGGCTGCGCGTGTTACCAATCAGTTCATCAAGGGGGACTTTACGGAATTCGAGCAGGTTTATCAACTGGGCAAAATGGTAGATGTGGTGACGATAGAGATCGAAAATGTCAACACTGAGGCTTTGCATAAACTCGAGAAAGAAGGCAAGGACATCTACCCCAGTCCAAAAGTAATCGACACCATTAAGGATAAGGGGCTGCAAAAGTTGTTCTACCGCGAGCACCAGTTGCCCACCAGCGATTTTGATTTATACCAAGATGCCGACCATATACGCAAAGCAGTCTCAGCTGGTAAACTGACAATACCCTTTGTGCAAAAAGCTAGAACCGAAGGCTATGATGGCAGAGGGGTCTTTGTAGTTCGAACCGACAATGACCTCGAAGACCTTTTGGATGTAGCCAGTGTGGTAGAAGATCTGGTGAATATCGATAAGGAACTGGCAGTGTCTGTAGCCCGAAACCCTTCGGGTAATATTGGCATTTTTCCTCCGGTTGAAATGACTTTTCACCCTGAGGCCAACCTGGTGGAGGAGCTGTTGTCACCCGCCCGAATAGCGGATGAACTAAGGCAGAAAATCGAGGCACTTGCGAAAGACATCGCTCTGGCATTTGACCTGGTAGGATTATTGGCCATCGAGTTATTCTTGACCAGATCCGGTGACATCCTCATCAATGAAGCTGCTCCCAGGCCCCATAACAGTGGTCATCACACCATCGAAGGAAATGTTACTTCTCAATACGAACAATTATTGAGGTCGATACTTGATCTGCCACTGGGTTCGACGGAGATTACCAGTCCGGCTGCCATGATCAATATCCTGGGGGAAGAAGGTTATACTGGTCCGGTTCATTATGAAGGACTGGCAGAATGCCTGGCCATGGATCAGGTGCACCTGCACATTTATGGTAAGGCGCAAACCAAACCCTTCCGGAAGATGGGCCATGCCACCATCCTCGACAAAGATCTCGACCACGCCATCAAAAAGGCCAAACAGGTGAGCAAGACCTTGAAAGTTATCACCTGAAAAACAGTTGTCGGCAAACTATTTACATTTAGGGGACTAAATTCAAGTTATGAAAGCAATCGTAAGCATAGTCATGGGATCAGATTCGGACTTGCCGGTCATGAAGGAGGCAGCCGATGTTTTACAGTCACTCGATATTTCCTTTGAGTTGACTGTAGTATCTGCTCACCGAACACCCGAAAGGATGTTCGATTATGCTAAAAAAGCTCATTCCAGAGGCATTAGAGTTATCATTGCTGGAGCCGGAGGAGCCGCTCATCTGCCAGGTATGGTAGCCAGCCTAAGCCCATTACCTGTCATCGGTGTCCCTATTAAGTCCTCTAATTCCATTGATGGTTGGGATTCCGTGCTATCCATTCTACAAATGCCAGGAGGTGTACCCGTAGCAACAGTTGCCCTCAATGGTGCTAAGAACGCCGGCCTACTGGCAGCACAAATCATTGGGTCCGGAGATACACAGGTCATGCAAAAGATTCTCGAATACAAGGAGTCATTGAGACTTTCTGTTCAGGAAAAAATCGATCGACTCAAGAACAAAGGATATCAGTCAGGTTTGTAACAACATTGGTCTCGGGAAACTTTCCGGATAGATAGCAAATAGAAATGGGCAAACAAGACCTGCATCAGATCTAAATTTGCCCATTTTGCGGATTATCTACCTATTTAAATTTTACTTCAAACTCGACACGTCGATTTAATGTTCGGCCTTCGCTGGTGGCATTTGTAGCTATCGGTCTCGTTTCTCCATAACCTACATACGAGAGCCGGTCTTCAGCAATTCCGTTTCCAATCAAATAATCGTAACACGCTTTGGCCCGACGTTCGGAAAGATCCAGGTTGTTGTAGGTATCTCCCGTGTTATCAGTATGGCCTGAAATGGCAATACCGTATTCTTCGTGTCTATTGAGTATATCCAGGATCTGATTTAGTACCGGCAGTGATTCGGCCTTCAATGTGGCTTTACCAACATCAAACTGCACCGCACGCTCGGCAAAATCAAGTAGTTCCTTGACTTCCTGATGTACTACAGGGCATCCATTATTACTGGCCGGACCAATGGTTCCGGGACATCTGTCAATGCCATCATGGACACCATCTCCATCACGGTCAGGGCATCCGTTAAATCTCCTGAATCCGGCTTCGTTAGGGCACAGATCAGACTGATCGGGCACGCCATCACTGTCTGCGTCCGGGCAACCGTTAGTCGCAAGCGTTCCTGGCACATCGGGGCATTCGTCCTCTGAATCAATAACGCCATCTCCATCGCGGTCAATGACCGGACATCCGTTATTCTCAACAGTACCTTTCAAATTGGGACATTCATCCTCATTGTCAGATACTCCATCACCATCCGTATCCGGACATCCATTTAGTTCTATGGTTCCAGCAAAATCAGGACAAGCGTCTTGTGCATCTGCAATGCCATCCCCGTCTGTATCCGGACATCCGTTCAATTCAATCAGACCAGCAATCTCGGGACAATTATCTTCTTCATCAGGAATTCCATCTCCATCGAAGTCAATCGGCTCCAGAGGCACCTCCGGTTCCATGGTTTTCTTACCGATCAAGTATTTAAACCCAATCCCGTGCTTGAGATTGTTCCTGTTATCTGCTAATCCAAAATGATACTCCAGCTGAAGATTGAAGTAAGCATTTTTACCCATCTTCACATCAAACCCCACACCTACCGGTATCTCAAAGTTGACATCTCCGGCTTCTCTTTCGTATACAGCATGTCCTCCGGATAAAACGTAGGGTATGAATGTTCGCCCGGCACTCCAAAGTTGGGCCTGCAATTGTGCACCCAAACTCACGATGGCGTCATTTTTAAACTCATCGTCAAAGTTGACGACACCCGCTCTCAAGGGTACAGACACATTGAGAAAGTCAGTCAGATTTCTTTGGTATGACACCTCAAAACCGTTCTTGTAATTTCCCAGGTTGCCATATTCTCCGGTAATGGGACTTTGATAATCCAGAAAAAGCACTTTAAAACTCAGAGCGTCAGGGCGCAAGGGATTTTGTGCATCCAGGGACGACATGCACAAACACATACAGAATAAAATGCTGAAGTATATAGATTTCATCTCTAAGGTTTAGATTGAAGCGCTCAAATCAAGGTCTAAGCAAATCAAAAGTATGCAATAGCAATACAAATAACGAAATATTTTAAACCATTAACAACTAAAAATCAATAAATTCCAATCAAAAACCATTCCAATATATGTTAATGATACTATCTCCGACCCGGCTAAAATACCTTTCACTTGCCATAGATCGGTTTTGCGGGGCGAAGATACAATTGGGAACGAAATGAGAGAATGGCTAACAAGGTTTCTTTGACGGGAGACTGATCACCAGGTAATAACCAGTTTCCTTTCGTTGATGATGGACTGCTACACATAGCCTAATGTCTCTCTAAAACCCCCAGTTTCTGACTTTCGTCGATTAATTATTTAACATCATCTCACTTATTGGCGTCATCTCGATAAAAGGCATAACTAGAGCACTAAACCGGGAATATGCATTAGATTTTCTGTTGCGAACTAAATCTGCTGCAAATACGGGCACATAAGTACTTTTTGATTCTCACCATGATGGTGACCATGGCCTACCCACCCGCTTTCGCGGTTCCCTCATTTCGAGCACTGTCGTACTCG
>JAUILF010000299.1 GCA_030433135.1 Bacteroidia bacterium
GCTGGGGATCAACGAAGTCAGGCGCAAGGAGAACGGCTGGAAAAACCCAAAGGATATCATTTATTACTATTCATCAGAGCAAGATGGGTTTTTCAACGGCTTCCTAGGGACCTTTGGCAAACCACTCGGACATTACGTACTGAGCTGGTTTGTTTTGAGGTGTAAAATCGGCATTGTCCGGACCACCGGCAGCATGGTCACCTCTCCACTGCCATATGATTACACCGGCAAACCATGGCTCATCCCAAAACGTGCGGAAAAAAGCCTCATAACAATTCGCCTGGGTTTCCAGACATATGGTACCGGGATCTACGTTATCGTGATCGAGCCACTTCCAGGGTTCAATCGCCGAATCATGTGTGCTTTTATATCCCAGCTCTGAGAAAAGTACTGGTTTACCGGTTTGTTTGCTAAATGCTTTCATGTCCTTCAGATGGGTCTTCCAGCTCTTAACCAGCGTTTCTACATCCGGCTTCACCTCATCGATCAGGGGAAAGTAGGCTTGAACACCTATGTAATCAAGGTCCTCCCAGAAAGTAATCTGATCATATTCTTTGTACCAGTTGGCTGCATAAAATACACTACCAGTGTAGACAGATCTCACTTTACCAATCAGTTCCTTCCAAAATTCCGGATAAGCCTGAGAAAGACTGGCCAATTCTGTACCGACACAAAAATGACTGGCATTCATTTGTTGAGCAAGGCTGGCATAATGTAGTATGAATGCCGAGTAGCGTTCTGACCATTCCAACCAATCTTCTTCATTGTTGAAAGCAATGTCCGATCGCCATTTACCTGTGCTACTCCGCATCCAGATATGGGGTTTTATTATTACTTGTAACCCGGCTTTGCCGGCCCTTTTACCAAGATCCAGGTAAGCTGAATCCCGGTTATATCCAGACCTGCGTCTTCGGTCATATACCAGTAAAGGATCATTGTATTCCTCCTGATGCGCATATGGAACCAGGGTAATTTGACGAACATGGTGTTCGGCTAATGTTTCGAGTGAGCTCCCCTCACTCCACCTGTTAAAATAATGTACCCCTCTGACTTTCTCATCCTGATCAATACGGGTGGGATCATCACTACTGAGCATTCCCAGCCAATAAGCCCCCAGAAACATCGAACCCAGTAAAAAGAAAGTCCAGGTGTTATTCAATTCCCGTGATTTCATATCATGAAAGATACGTACTTCCTTGCACTACACAACCCGGTTTGTGTTGTCATCACCCCGAACCCTGTCGATATTTTCAGCAGCAATCGCAATCAGAGCCTTTCGGGCTTCATAACTGCTCCAGGCCATGTGCGGAGTAATGATCACATTGGGAGTATGCAACAGAGGGTTTCGGTCTCTCGGCGGTTCCATGCTTAATACATCGAGACCTGCTCCCCGAATTTGCCCTGTGGTGAGGGCATCGACCAGATCCTTTTCCCTGACAAGGCCTCCCCTGCCTGTATTGATCAGAATGGCATTCTTTTTCATTTGACCAAGGGTCTCTTTCCTGATTATTTCACTGGTTTCATCAGTAAGAGGAGCATGCAAGGATATGAAATCACTTTGGCTAAATAGTTGGTTTTGTTCCACAAATGTTACCCCCTCCACATTTTTCGGTGTTCGGGAAGTGGCCAAAACCTTCATACCGAAAGCTATAGCCAATGCTGCTAACCGTCCCCCAATTTTACCGAAACCAAAAATTCCCAGGGTTTTCCCACTCAGTTCAAACACGGTATTGAGCGTATAGGAAAAATCATCCTGTGCAGTCCAGTCTCCCTGCTGCACTGACAAATGATGTGATTCGATCCTGTTGGTAAAGGCGAGCATCAATGCAATGGCATGCTGAGCAACCGACTCAGAACCATATCCTACGGCATTGTAAACTTTAACTCCATGTTTTCTTGCAGCGTCGATATCTACATTGTCATAACCAGTAGCCAACATGACTATCCCCTTCAAATCCTGCAGCCCGGTCAACTCTGCTTCACCAATTCTTACTTTGTTAACCAAAATAACATCTGCACCCAAAGCCCGGTCAATGAGTTCTCCCGGTGCGCTACGATCATAGACCGTCAGTTCTCCCATTTCACCAACAGGATCCCAGCTCAGGTCACCGGGATTGACCGTATAACCGTCCAGTATCACAATCTTCATAGAAATCAAACTTAATTCATATCAAAATCATCCCGGATCAGCATGAAATCAATCTATTCTTCATAACTGGTTAAAACCATATAACCATCCAGTTTATCCTTCTTATCGTACAGCTCTGAACGGACCATGCCATAGCCCTCGGCATAAAAATGTATCACATTGTATTCCCTGTTGATAATGGACATCTTCACTCGTTCCTTGCCAGTCATTTTGAATGCATTAAAGGTCTTTACCGGGGTCTCGACATCAACCTTGTCCACCACTTTACGCTCAGTGAAATACATTTCTGCTTTCATACTGATCGCCCCCATGGCCGTTTCCATGTAGGTAATGGCATCCGGCAGCTCGAGTCCGACAGACAAATCCTGGGGAATTATCAGATCATCACCACTCGTACTGACTTCCACATTTCCGAAGGCTTCCTTCATAGTGGGGTTTACAAAATTGGAAAAATCAGCCAGGAATTCGCCATCCTTACAGGTCACTTCAAAATCATAATCGGCTATGACTTCTTCCTTCTTGTCAGATATGAGTGCGTGTACAGTAGCCTCATAGGTACCGTCCTTTTCCATCACTTCCTTTACTTCGTAGTGAACCCTGGAGGTAACTTTATCTTTTTTATCGTATGAAGTATATTCAAAAGCCACGCCCTCCTGAAAAGGAAACCAGGGTGTGCAATCCTGGGCAGAAAGAGTGAAAGAAAGAGTGAATAGAAAACAAGTGGTAAGCAATTTCATTTGGACAACATTTTGATCAATTCGACAAACGGTAATCCGGATGCCATGAGTGCCAAATGTAAACTTTTATTCATTCAGGCTCCAATCATAATCCTTGTAAGTTATGGTTGCATCTTTGTCGATATGCAGACCGGAATACTTTTTAATAAAATGAGGAATGTTGTGAAAATCAACGGCATACCACTCAAAGATCCTTGACAATACCAATTTGTTTTCTGAGATCTCATTAAATTGGCTACTTCCGATGAAAGCTCTGGTCCGGTGATCAAGCATGTCATCCATGTTTTTTTCGGTTATCGCTTTATTGGCCAAAGGTGGACAGGAGCGAGCTGCACAATTTAGAACGAAATGAATGCGGGGCTCGTCAAATTCAGGTCTGATGATCTCATTTTCGATTTCGTCCAGCGAATAAGTATTGTCACCGAGTTTTATCCAGGATCGCTGCCAGGGCTTGCCATCAAATATGTCCATGATGCTCGAAACCGGGTAATGATCCACGATCAACTTGATGGTAAAGGCATTATATACATTGATCCAGTATGCCAGTTTCTGATGCCTGGTCCAGAAGTCTTGTGGAGGGTTTGATTCCAATAAATCAAGATAGGTTTCCAGTTGATTCTGATCCTTCTTAAATCCCTTGTAGTCGACATGACCTTCGATACTAACATGCTTGTGTAGCAGTTCATTCCACAGGTTGTGTTCATGCAAATCTTCAAGTGCACTTTCCTCCAGCAATTCTTTCGAAGAGTCGGTCAGAGCTGAAAGTTCAGGTACAGCAAACACGAAGAATAGTACAAAAATTGACATATAGCCTGGGCGTTAAAATGATTAATCTAAAATTCAGCGATTTACGTTATCCTACAATTGAACGTCGCAACGTAAGGCAAAGTTTTGCGGATCAGCCAACAGTCCGGGTCTGATGCTGTATTCAGCATTGAATACATTGCGAAGCAAGCCGGTAAACCTGATCCCTTGACTTAGACGATAAATAAGTCGAAGGTCGGTGACAGCATACCCTTTATGAGTCTCGCGAAAATCCTTCAGCCCGGGCACCACCACCTGAAAGATAGCATCGATAGCCTCTATGTTGCTGACATACTGAAAGCTCACACCCGCACTAAACAGCTTCAGATCAGACTGTAAATCAACTTTAAACTGATGTTTGGAACGAAATTTCAAGATGTTGTAATCCACGCTGGAGGATAATTCGATACGGGTTGTGAAGTCCTGGTAAACAGGATCTATATAGGTGTATCCTGCTACAAGTCGGTTATTGATGTCACCGATTTTTCCTTCTCCGCTGATACTGACATCTATCCCGCTAATCCTGGTATCTCCAATATTCTGTGATTGAAACCCATCGATCAGACCTGTAAACACAAACTCCATCATATCAAAATACTCGGACCAGTAAGCTGCTACATCTAACATCCCCTGAAACTCACTGATTTGAAAGCCCTGTTTGATGCCCACTTCAGCACTCCAACCCGTTTCCGATTGTAGTGATAAATTGGGAGAAACAAAGGTGCCTCCGAATTCCGTACGAATGTACTTTTCGGCAACGGTAGGAAACCGGTACCCCTGCCCCCAGGAAGCCCTCAGGAAGGTATAAGGGGATAATTCATAGTTCAGTCCGAACCTCACAACCGGTTTAGCTTCTTTCGTTTTTCCACCTTCGATCCTCTGGCCATCCACTTCGTGAGGTCCCTTGATTACGTTGCTTTCGTATCGAATACCGGCTACCAGATTCATTTTTTCGAAAAACTTCTTTTCCAATTGCATATAGGCCGCCAGGTTGTCAGAGGTAAAGGCTGTATCCCCATAGAGTTCGGCGCTGATATTGGTATGAATGCCGACCACCCCACCTGTCAGCACACCATCCCATTGCTCTAGTCGGTGATGATATTGATATTCACCGTAGTAGAGTGTGGAGGTATTGGAACGGTTGTCATTATTTTCGTTGTGAATGTGCGATATCCTGCCCTTCAATTCATGTCTGTTACCGCTATCGTTAATAAGCTTCAGGTAGGGATCAATGAAAAACCGGGTGTAATCACTGGTGTTGTAATTGGCAGAATCTCCCTGGTATGCCCCTTCGTGATCATCCTGCCAAAAGAAAAAAGATTGGGCCTGCCCACGATTGTAATTAACACCTAGTCCGGCCTCCAGGTCGTCACTGACCCTGTACCTGATCTTACTGTTTATTCTGCCATAGTGATTGTAGGTTTCTCTTTGAACGCTTTTTCGGTCCAGATAATACAGACTGTTGGCAAGTTCGAACCTGCCTAATCTTAGGACATCACTGATACCGGCTGCAAATTCTCCGGGTGCCTTATCCCACCACTTTTTCTCCAAATCGCGGGGATTAAAATAGGCACGATAAGAAGTAAACAATTTGGTTACAGGCTTGTCGGTCGCATATTTGGTCCTCATGTTAATCGTGCCGTTTAGAGCTGACGAACCATATAACACAGATGAGGCTCCCTTTACCACTTCCACCTGAGCCAGGTTTTCAATCGGATAATCGTCCCAGTTGGGAAAACCCGCATCGGGCTGATAGGCAGGTATATCATCTACCATGAGAAGCACCCTGCTACCAGCTCCATAGGAAAACCCACTACCGCCACGAATATTGACCTGGCCATCAATCATTTGCACTCCCGGGAGTTTGTCCAGAACATCGTCAATAGAGGTCGTATTGGACTGTTCGATCAAATCGGGCTTTAATGTTTCAATGGATACCGTAGTCTCACCCAGTCGCTGTTCGTACTTGCCGACAGATATGGTTACCGCATCCAGCATGCTTGACTGTGGATGCATACTTATTTCAAGTGCTCCATCCAGTGGTACCGAAATCTCTCTCTTGACGATTTGATAACCGACATAGCTTAGCTCCAGGTTGTAAGTACCCACCGGGAGACTTACCGTAAAGTGCCCCTCCAGATCCGTGTAGGTACCCTTACCGTCAACCATCACTGTGGCAGCTACAAGTGGCACACCACTATCTGCATCTCTGACCCAACCTTCGATTTCTACCTGACCCACCATCAAACCCCAGGAAAGGAGTATCAGGCTGGTCAAACACCACTTTGATTTCACAGAAAATGGATTAAACTATTTGTACAAAATTAATAAGCTATTCCTATCTTCAACAGATAAAATCATCCAGACATGGCACAGTTCCTTACCCGTTCTTTGATACCCTTCATTTTTGCTTTCCTGTTTACCATTAGCGCAGGAATAACCTTGGCACAGGATTCGACCTTTGTTTGCGAACCTGATTCCGCCTTTTTGGAAAGCGGACTAATCATCTCGCCTCCACCTTTTGTGAATGATACCCTGGGCGTGGGTATTACGCGAGAAGCATGTATCAACACACCTTACGAAATGATCTTTCAGGCCTTGACACCAAACACCATTGTTGTGAGTGGTTTCAGTGTTGGATTAGATAGTATAAGTATTGATTCTATATCGAATTTGCCAATTGGGCTGGATTTTAGTTGTAGCGGAAATAATGGCTGTGTGATTCTTTCCGATTCTTTAAGTTGCATCGTTCTTGCCGGCACACCCACCGAAGAAAACCAACCGGGAGAATATGAATTATTGATTAAGTTGACAGCTTTCACTTCAATAGGTGCTTTTGTAATCAATTACCCCGACCCGACCCTCGCTCCCGGCTCATATATACTCACCCTGAACGAAGAGGGAGATCCCAACTGTGAAGAGACCACACCGGTGGCCGATGTCAACCTTATACCGGAAGGCATCAGCTTGTACCCAAACCCTGTTTCTTCCGTATTTACTATTGAATGGGAGAGCCCACAAGCCGGAGAAGGCTGGCTTCAATTGATGAACTCCACCGGTCAGCTCATGTATCAGCAAAAAATTGATTACGGCCAGGGGCCAGAAAGGTATGATCTACAGGTGGACCACCTAAGTCCCGGGATGTACATGGTCGGAGTGCAGTCCGCAAATACCAGATTCTGGAGAAGGTTGATCAAGGAGTAATTGACAGGCTTTAGGCATTGGGCTTTAGGCATTGGGCTTTAGGCATTGGGTGATAGGTTCTTGGGTCTGTTGGCTGGTGGTAGTATGGTTTTGTGGTTTTATGGTACTGTGGTACTTTGGTTTCATGGTATTGTGCTCCCTCACCACCCCCTGGCCCCACGCAGTAGCGTGGCAAGCTCCGCCAGCGGGGGAAATGAATTTAATTTGTTGGTTATCAGTAATTTAAATATTATCGGAATTCAAAAATAGATGCCTCACCTTGCATCTTTTACCACCTCAAATTGCTCAACAACTCAACTTCTCAACAACTAAACCCTGATTCTGCCCAGTGTGATGAAATTGACATTGCCCCTCACCACCCCCTGGCCCCACGCAGTAGCGTGGCAAGCTCCGCCAGCGGGGGAAATGAATTCAACTTGTAGGTTATCAGTAATTTAAATATCATCGGAATTCAAAAATAGATGCCTCATCTTGCATCCTTTACCACCCGAAATTGCTCAACAACTAAACCCTGATTCTGCGTTAGCGGGCAGGAGCTAGCGACTGCTATTCATCTTCTTCCTCCTCAGCCGTGTCTTCTTCGACTTCCAGGGGATTAATCATATCGAGGCCAATCAGTTTTCGCTCCCGCAAACTGATGCTACCCCAACTAAGGAAACCTCCTGAAGCCCGGGCAACGTGTTTGGCAAAACTGAGTAAACTTTCATATAAAGCTATGGCAAGTTCACGATCTTCAATCTTTACCAGGATATCATTCAGCGCACTGAGTCGCTCTGAAATTTGTTTATTGCGCACATCTGTATCCCCCTCATACTGTGCAATGAAAAGGTCCAGTTTTTCCTGGAAGTTTTCACCTACCTCAAGGTAGAAATCTCTGAGCCCCTCCGGCAATGAATAACTCCGGATA
>JAUILF010000008.1 GCA_030433135.1 Bacteroidia bacterium
CACGAAGAAGCAAAAGTCATCTAGTCATAAGTCCTGACTAACGACTTATAGACTTCTGACTGACGACTTTATTTAAAAATCATCCTAACTCAATATATTATGGTACTCGTATTTGCGGAAACGCAAAAAGGAAAACTAAAAAAAGCTGCTTTTGAAGCAGTCACTTATGGTCGCAAGATCGCAGATGCACTGGGGACCACTTGTGTAGCATTGACCATTGGATCTCCCGAAAATGGCGGGGATCTGGGACAATACGGTGCCGACACCGTCAAGGACATCAAATATGATCATCCGATTATGGATGGTAAGATATTTACCTCATTGATCGCAGAAGTAGCCGGCACAGAGTCTGCGGAAGTAATTGTACTAAATCATTCCACTACGGGAAAGTCCATTGCGGGCAGACTTGCCATCAGACTGGATGGAGCCCTGGTTTCCGGAGTAAACTCTGTGCCCGATACCAGTGCGGGGTTCAAGGTCGACCGGGTCGTCTTTTCCGGGAAAGCAACGGCCACGATTCAGGTGGATGCAAAAATCAGGATCCTTACCCTGATCAGCAACTCATTTCCTTCCGTTGCCAGTGGCGACACAGTGAATGTTGAAACGCTGGACCTGTCAGTTCCGGATTCAGACCTGAAACATGTGGAAACCAAAAAACAGGAGGGGTCCATTCCGTTACCAGAAGCCGACAGAGTAGTCTCCGGAGGCCGTGGATTCAAGGGCCCGGAAAACTGGGATATTCTACTAGAGCTGGCTGATGCGATGGAAGCAGCCACTGCCTGCAGCCGGCCGGTCGCTGATTCGGGTTGGAGGCCACATCACGAACACGTCGGGCAAACCGGTGTTACCATACGTCCTAATCTGTATGTAGCCATTGGTATTTCCGGAGCCATTCAACACCTGGGTGGCGTCAATAACTCCAAGACCATCGTGGTGGTCAACAAGGACCCCGAAGCTCCGTTCTTTAAGGCTGCGGACTACGGTGTGGTAGGCGACCTCTTTGATGTGGTCCCCAGACTCACCGAAGCAGTAAAGAAGGCAAAGGGTTAAAATCGTTCGCGACTGTGTTAAAGACTGTCATCTGTGGTACAGACCTGCTAATTGGAGATTCGTGCTTTTTGTTGGAATTCATGTAATGGGTGCCCTGATGACTATCGCCCAAACCTTAAACCCGGACTATGCATTAGGCCTTTCTATTACGAGCCAAATATGCTGCAAATACGGGCACATAAGCACTTTTTGATTCTCACTCCCGCCTTTGGCGGGACAGGCTATGATGGTGACCATAGCCTACCCACTCGCTTTCGCGGTTCCCTCATTTCGAGCACTGTCGTACTCGACTCTGCGAGATCATTCGGTCATGAGTCAAAAAGCACTTGGAGCATCTTGCCTGGCGGCCAGACAGGCCCGTCTTTATTGCCTATTTGACTCTCATAACGAAACCCCAATGAATAATCCGGGTTAAAGTAATTGCACTTTGAATTTCAGCAAGGTTCATATATTTTGTAGTACTTTCGCCCAAAAGAAAGAAGTAATTTCTCTATGGCTGAAATGAAAAAGATACAGTTGGATATCGTTGCACTATCGCACAGTGTATCTCAGTCCCACAATTATGCCGTGGTTCTGGGGGAGCAGGAAGGATCACGTCGTTTGCCAATTGTTATCGGTGCTTTTGAAGCGCAGGCCATTGCCGTTGCCATGGAGAGAATGACGCCGAACCGGCCCCTTACTCATGACCTTTTTAAGAACTCTCTGGATACGTTTGGCATTGACCTGAAAGAAGTGATCATCAACGATCTGCTCGATGGTATCTTTTATGCTAAACTGGTATGCCTCTGGCGTGGAGAGATCATAGAGATCGATTCCCGCACTTCTGATGCACTGGCCATGGCCGTTCGTTTTGGCTGTCCGGTCTTTACCTACGAATTCATCCTCGAAACAGCAGGTGTGATCCTCGAAGAAGGACAGGATGACTCTGTGCAGGAAGAAGATGTGGTCATGAAGGAGAATGCTCCCAGGGAAAGCGGAAAGGGACCACTCACCAGTTACTCCATCGATGCCCTCAAAAAGATGCTGGACGAAGTTCTGGCTGAAGAAAATTACGAAAGAGCCGCCCGCATCCGGGATGAAATCAATCGGCGTCGGGAGAAGTCGTAGGGCAATTTTCCTAGGAAACCAGATGTTACTTGGCGGGCATTCTGATCAGCTGGTCAGGTTATCGCATATAGTATATATGTCTATAAATTAGTTGGTCCAATTTTCAATTGTCCCATCATCATTAAACCAAATATCAAGGTGTATTTCTTCCTCAATTGGTTCTCCTGACTCTTTTAGGATATCAAACTTCATTGCTTTCAAAGCATTTCTCAAAGTTCTTAAACAGTAATTATATTCTCTTCTTGTGTCCCAGTACTTTTGGATCTCTTCTTCGGTTTGATATTCCGCCATAATTATATCCTTTATCAACCCATTAGTTCCAATTGTAATACTGTATACTTCCGAACAATCAAACTTATCTATATCTCTCCATTTGATCCTTTTGATAACGTCAAAAATTTCACTTACAATTGAATCTCCATATCGTCGGTTAATTCTTTCTGGAATATCTATATAATTCTGAACCTGGGACACACTATCAATTACACCATTATTGATTTTAAACAGAATTTCTTGCTCAAAGCTTCTTGAGAAAACACCGTCCCAACGCAATATTTTACTTCCTGCACGAGGGATACTTAAATGACCAGTAAACCAATCAACGAGCACTTTTCCATTTCTTGTCATGTTTCCAAAAATCTCTTCGATTCGTTCACGAGACTTTTTTGCATCAATTGAGTCAAAATAAAAATATTCATTACATGATGTTATATGTTTCAGCCACAGGGTGTCATCACTAATTTCAAAAACGGCCTGGTACCCTCTCCAACAATTAAAAGAAGCTCCATCCCTGAAATTCAAACCAAATAGTTTGCCCTCTATATCATCATTCTTTCCTACCTGATCAAAATACTGCTCCAATAGCAAAGTATTTATCCCAACTGTATCTCCATTATAAATCAACAAATCTGGTGATTGAGGACTCGAATATCCCTCCTTCGAACAAAGGATTAAGAAAATCAGGACAATACCAAGTATTAAACTGCTCTCTCTCTGCATATTGCATTTAATCACTTTACGTTTCACTTCCCATTGCCCTCATCATACTCCCTCCTCACCTCCACCAGTCGCTCATTAATCCAGTTCTGTGTATTGTGGAGGAGTTCCATGGTATTGTCAGCTCTCATGGGTGGACCAAACGCAATAGTACAACACGACCTGGCCTTCCCAAACTGGTATAGAAAATGTTCAAACATGGAGGCATCGCTCCAGTGGTCCCCGGGATCCCTATACTCGATGGCGATGGGTATCACCGTTATACCCTGATCAATGGCTACGTCAAAGGTACCTCGCTTGAAAGGCATCGTCCTCACACCTGTATTGGTGGTCCCCTCAGAATAAATCAGCACATTATCACCTCTCCTCAATGTCCGGGCCAGGTCATCCCGGGCAGACTTGCGACTCTTCAAACTTCCCCGGTCCACAAACAGAATACCCGTCATTTTTGTAGCAAAACCTATCATTGGATACTTGCTAATCTCGGCCTTGGCAAGGGGTAGTGCGAAAACATATTTCAGAGTTACTACCGGATCAATGAATGAGCGGTGATTACTCACATAAATACAGGGTCCCCGATCGGCGTATCCTCGTTTATCCATTTTCACACCAAGGACAGGCAACACCCAACCTACCCACCAACGGCGCAGCTTCATATTTCTTTGCCGGACATCCCCCCTGAGCAAAGCGCTGGCGAGAAGCAGACAAACTCCAAAAGTGATTGCGACAGAAAAAAACAACAAACGGCAGTATGCACGCAAGTGACACATGTTATGGATCAGTTAGGTCGTGGCAAGATAACATATTGTCTCATCCCCAGACTCTCATCATGGGGATGACTCATCTCTCTTGCAACTTTTCGGCAGTCATATTGGTTTGATTACATATGGTAAGAAGAAGACATGCCGCACAAGATCGTCCCGGTTTTTTAGAAAGCACCAGGGCTCTGCGCTACCTTCCACGATTCTTTGCCATGATCTGGAAGACCAATCCCACCCTCTTCGTGGTCAATGTAATCGCCAGATTGATCAAAGCCAGCATTCCTGTACTAATGCTGTGGGTTGGAAAACTGATCATAGATGAGGTAGTACTGCAGATATCACTGGAAGAAAAATCATTTCAGCTCATCTGGACCCTGCTGGCAATAGAATTTGGTCTGGCCCTGATATCGGATTTGCTCAATCGGGGAATCAGCCTCTTTGATGGATTACTGGGTGATCTGTACGCCAACCAATCTTCGGTCCAACTCATAGAGAAAGCCGCAAAGATGGATTTGGCGCAATTTGAGGATCCGGAGTTTTACGATAAGCTGGAAAGGGCCAGAAGGCAAACCACAGGCAGGGTGACCCTGATGACGATGGCATTGAGTCAGGTTCAGGATATAATTACTGTTATCTCATTGATCACCGGCCTGATTGTTTTCGAACCCTGGCTGGTTCTATTACTCATGCTGGCGATCATACCCAGTTTTTTGAATGAAGCCTACTTCAGCCGATCCAGTTACTCACTGGTGCGAAGCTGGACTCCCGAAAGACGAGAACTGGATTACGTACGCTTCATTGGAGCGAGCGATGTAACTGCCAAGGAGATTAAACTCTTTGGGCTATCGGGATTCCTGGCCAATCGTTTTAGGAAACTGGCTGACAAATACTACGAAGCCAATAAGAAACTGGCTACCAGAAGGGCTGTCTGGGGATCTGTTTTTCACATCATTGGTGATCTGGCCTACTATGGCGCTTATGTTCTGATCATCATTCGTACAGTGGCAGGTATCCTTTCGCTGGGAGACCTCACCTTTCTCTCCGGATCTTTCAACCGGTTGAGGAACCAATTGCAGACCATTTTTTCGCGTTTTTCCACCATCACCGGGGATGCTCTTTATCTGCAGGATTACTTTGATTTCATGGATCTCAAGCCATCCATGAAACTACAGTCTGGTAAGATGAAAATGCCGGAAACCATTCAGGAAGGCTTCAGGTTTGAAAACGTCGGCTTTCGCTATCCCGGGTCTGATACCTGGGCTATAAGGCATTTGGACTTCACCCTGCATGCCGGAGAAAAACTGGCACTGGTAGGAGAAAATGGTGCCGGAAAAACCACCCTGGTCAAACTGCTGGCCCGCCTGTATGAACCCAGTGAAGGTACCATTTACCTGGACGGTATTGACATTACCGAGTATGACCTGGCACAATATCGGCATGATATCGGTGTGATTTTTCAAGACTACGTTAAATACTATTTCACTGCAGCTGAAAACATTTCCGTAGGTGATATTGAAAAAACAAAAGACACAGCTCAGATCGTACAGGCTGCCGAAAACAGCCTGGCAGACCAGGTGATTGAAAAACTGCCACTGAAATATGATCAGGTTCTGGGCAAGCGCTTTGCCGAGGGCAAAGATCTCTCTGGGGGTGAATGGCAAAAAGTAGCGCTGGCACGAGCCTACATGAAAGAAGCCAAACTTCTGATATTGGATGAGCCCACAGCTACCCTTGACGCACGTGCTGAATACGAAGCCTTCCAGCGTTTTGCAGCACTTACCGTAGAAAAGACAGCGGTTATCATTTCTCACCGATTCAGTACGGTACGCATGGCAGATCGGATTTTGGTTTTGAAAAATGGGCGCATTCTGGAGTTGGGCTCACATGAGGAACTGCTGGCGACGAATGGTTTGTATGCGGAACTTTTTCAGTTGCAGGCAGCAGGGTACCAGTAGTGTTTATTGCTACTTTTTTTCAATTGGTTTATTACATTGAGGATCAAGTTCTGTCATTTTTTGGCAGGAAATGAATAGATCGTTCCCTTTTCATTTGTAGGTGCTTTACCTTTTAGTAGGTTCACTTGCCAGTCGCTGTAGTTCCCTTTCTACTCAATCGTTGTTGGTTTTTTTGGTGTTAGGCCCACTGCCGTGGTGGCGTTCTTTGGCATTGCCCCAAAGAACCAAAGGTCTAGTCAACTCCACTAGGCGGCGGGAAGGCTCCTGTTCTCTCTGATTAGATTGATCAATTGGCACATCTCTAGAGGGCCTGGGTGGATCGCTTGTATAACCGCTGGATCCATTTGGAGTCAAGGTCCTTGCAACTCATTTTATCCTCAATCATGTTTCTCTGAATCATATTAACTATCATTCCATTTCTCCAAATGTATAAGGCTACACTTATCCTTGAAAAGTAGGTTGTACATGTACGAATAATTTTACCTTCTTCTCAAGATCTTGCAAGTTACAAGCGATCTTGATGGCCACTGGGAGTTGACGTCTTTTTCCATATCTATAGTGAACTCTGTGTTATATTGACAATCCTGTAGGGAATGTCCTCGTGATGCATCTGGGCAATTCGATTTACTGCATGGTACCTTTCGTCCAGGTTAGGTTTTAGCCATCTACAGTCTATGCCCATCCTGCCCTACCGCTCATTTTTGAGGGCCTCGTGCAAAGCCAGAAAATCCAATCGGCCGTTGGTATCCTTAAGATAATCGAGAATAATGACAGCTTTGTTAATCCGGGTCTGGAATGTTTTGGGTTTACCTATCATATAAATGAGAGTGCGTTGCTTTCCGGGAGTCAGTTTTTCGAAGCAGGCTTTTCCCTCCGGATCAAGTCTGAGCAACTCACTGAGTTCTTCGGGCACCGGCAATCCATACTTACTGTCATCTTCCAACAACTCGATCCGTAACTCATCCCCTTTTTGCACACCAAGCTTTTTCCTTCGCTCTTTATTGAGGTTAATAAAATACAGACCATCTCCGGCAGGCATCAAAGCACTTTGAAACTCAACCTCCTCATTGACTATGCAGATGACTCTCCGGGAGCTCCCACTAATAAAATGGTCAGCTACCTGAGGAGGAATCATGATATGATATCCCCAAAGGTTAGAATTGAACTTTTCCAGCCTGGCAGTGAACTTCATCCGGGTTAAAATTATCCGACTATGCCATAAGAATCAAGTCCTCCTACATTATTGCTCCAAAGCACTCCATTTTGCCAATGAATCGGTCAATTTCTTATGCAACTGATCTTTTCGTCGATTTGAAATAAAGGAGGCATCGATGGCCATCCGGTTACAAGCCATAAAATCTTCTACCTTCCATCCAAAAGCCTCCTGCAACTTTTCATACTCTCTGGTGAGCGTGGTGTTAGAGATGGTCCGGCCGTCCGTATTAATACTCAATGCTAACCCCTGCCTGTACAACCGATCAACCGGGTGCTGAGAAATATCAGGATAGATGCGGGTTTCGATATTACTGGTCGGACAAATTTCCAGATGGATACCTGTTTTCTGTAAATGTGTAACGAGTGACGGATCATCAATACTCTGTACGCCATGCCCGAGACGATCCGGACGGAAGACCTCCAGGGTTTCCCAAATGCTATCAGGACCACAAGATTCTCCTGCATGGGATGTACAATGAATGTTCTTCTCATGGGCATAGTTAAAAGCTGCAACATGATTATCAACCGGAAACCCGGCTTCATCTGCTGCGAGATCAAACCCAACCACCAGGCTCTCCCGCAAAGTTTCTGCAAGCAGAACGGTCTGCATACTCTCCTCTTCTGAAAAATGCCGCAGAGTACAAAGTATAATCCCACACTCTATTCCTGTTCTTTCTATGTTTTCTCCCACTGCCTCATCTACCACCCTGACTACTTCCTCCACTTTCATACCTCCGGAAGTATGCAACATCGGTGCATATCTTATCTCCGCATACAAGACATTTTCGGCCTGAAATTGATCAAACAAATCTGTGGTAACCAGCCGTAGCGCCCGAGCATCCTGCATCAGTGCAACCGCTCTGACAGCCCTTTTAAGATAATCTAACAGATTCCTACATGACCCATCCGAGCAAAAATACTTGTGGTAATTCTCCCTGGTTATGGCCGGCTCCAGTTTGGATACCACTTCATAACTCAGTGAGCAATCCAGATGGACATGCAATTCGATTTTGGGTAGCTCGGTCAATTTCATCAAGTAATAATAGTGAACTCATTCGGTTAGTAAAAAACCATTAGCTAACCACCACATGTTCAATTAGTTACATCTTTTTATGACCCCCTCTCCCACTAATTGTGATTTGCACTTACTTCCGTTAGGTACGAGACCATACCTATGCTTAGGGATTTTGTATTTCACAATGCTTTTTCATGGGTGGCAACATAGGTTTGAAGGTTCATCTGTATTAATCTTGTAACTCAATTTAGCATCATCCATCTACTCTATTTTGAATAACACATCACATCGGACGGTCATTAGGTTGATGAATTTCGTATTTGTTTCCATCCTAATCCTTTGCTCACAACTTGTAGTGGGACAGCAGATCAACGGCACTGTATATGATGAAAATGGAGAACCCGTCATCGGAGCAGGAGTTGTGATAAAAAACACGACATCGGGTACAGCCACAGATGGCGATGGCTATTTCGAGATTGAAATATCAGGCTCCAACAGGATGGTACTCATTGTCTCTGCCCTCGGGTTTGAAAATGATACCACTGTCATGGATGACCTTCGATCAACGCAGTCTATTGAGGTAAAAATCACACTGAGTCAATCTACTGCCCTGCTGGATGAAATCACCGTTACAGCAAAAACGGAATCCAGTGAGAAAAAAGAAGAAGCTTATGCAGTCGACGTGATAGAGACACGCCAATTGCAAAACCGGAACGTAGATATGAATCAACTGGCTACCCAGGTCGCCGGAATCAGGGTCAGGGAAAGCGGAGGACTTGGCTCCAATTTTTCGTATTCTTTGAATGGCATGTCCGGAAGGTCCGTCAGGTTCTTTGTCAATGGAATACCCATGGATCGCTATGGTTCCGGCTATGCTATCAATAACTTCCCGGTAAACCTGGTAGACAGGGTGGAGATCTATAAGGGTGTAGTTCCCGCTCATTTCGGGAGTGATGCCTTGGGTGGAGTGATCAACCTGGTCACCAGGGACAAATTGAGTAGTTACCTTGATGCATCCTACAGTGTTGGATCCTTTAACACACATAGAGCAGCATTGAGCACTCGCATCGTGACTCCTTCTGAATCCTGTATTGACCTTCAGGGCTTTTACAACTTTTCGAATAACAACTATGAAGTTTGGGGCCCCGGTGTTGAAGTTGCGGATCCCGAAACGGGTAGGGCCCAATCAATCAGGACAAAGCGGTTTCACGACGATTATATGTCATATTCCGGAAAAGTAAACTTTGGCCTAATCAATAAACCCTGGACCGACAAGTTAACCCTGGACTTCCTTTATTCCAAAAACTTCAACCAAATCCAACATGGGGCCACTATGGCCTCGGTCGTAGGTGAAGCAACGCGATCGGAAAAGAGTTTTGCTCCTTCGATTACCTATCAGAAAAAGGAACTACTGATAGAGGACCTTGGTATCCAGCTTTTTAGTTCTGTGAGCTGGACCACCAGCAATACCACTGATACCAGTTCGAGGATATACAACTGGCTTGGTGATGTTATCGACGAACGTCCTACCAATAGCGAAATGGGTGCCGGGCGTAATGGCAAATCTTTGTTGGAACTTAAGAACAGAAATATTTTCCAACAGGCTAAACTGGATTATTCCATAGCGCCAAATCAACATCTCAATGCCAACTACACCCTGGATGCCACCAACCGCATAGGTGAAGACCCCCTCATCTCTAACCGGACTGCCTCCTTCAAAGAACCTCAAAGTCTGGTGAAGCAAGTATCATCATTGGCTTACCAGTTGCTCCTGCCAGGTGGGAAAATGGACAATACCGTCTGGTTGAAGAATTATGACTTTCAGGCATCTACCGTCGACGAAAGATATATCACTGACTCACTTGGTTACAGACCTGAAACCTTTCCCATTAATCGCCATACCAACAATTTTGGTTATGGATATGCCGTAAAATACAGCCTGAACCAACATAACCTGCTGAAATTTTCCATTGAAAAAAGCGTGAGGATCCCTGATGCTGACGAAATACTCGGAGATGGACTTTTCGTAAGAACTGCACCCGATCTGCAACCAGAAGAAAGTCTTAATCTGAATGTCAGCTTTCTGGGATCCAATATCGCAATCAATGAAAATCACCGTATCGGTTTTGAACCTGCTTTCTTTTTCAGAGATAGTCGCAACCTGATATTGTACAGTGTTCAACAAAACATTGGTGTCGGTGAATTCGTAAATATTGGTCAGGTGCGAGGTATTGGAGGATCTTTGGAGCTCCAGTATTTCTATAAGGAACTGTTTCAGGTGAAGGTCAATGGAACTTATCAAAACCTCAGAGACTGGAATGAATTTATAGGTGCCAACAGAAATCAGACTTACCAGGATCAGCTTCCCAACACACCCTACCTGATGGCCAATGGGGATTTTACCTACAGCAACCAGGGCCTATTTTCCAAGGAAGATGAGTTCAGTATATTTTGGAGTCTGCAGTATGTTCATGAATTCTTTCTTAACTGGCCAAGCCTCGGAAGTAAGAGCAGCAAAGCAGTAATTCCCACTCAGCTGGTAAATAATCTTGGATTCAGTTATTCCTTCAGATCGGGTAAATACAATGTCAGTGTTAATTGCAACAACTTGTTTAATGAACAAGTCTACGACAATTATCTGCTGCAAAAACCCGGACGGGCATTTTCAATAAAATTTCGAACAAACATCTCTAATTACTTGAAATAAACTAAGTTTTTATGAAACGATTAAATTGGTATTTCCTGATAATTTTCTTTAGTGGAACATTTCTGATGTCATGCGACAAGGATGATGATATGGGCATTGATCCACCGGCGGTTGAACCGGATGATAAGCCATTCTACTCGCTGGGTACAGTGGTCAATGAAGTTAGCTATATTCTCACGACAGATGACCTCGAAAATGGAGAAGTATCTCCCATAGGCAACGGTGTTGAATTTGGTGCACCTGAATTTATTGCATCGGGTGAGTATATTTATTTCTTTAGTCGTGCTGATAAGAAATTTTTTCAGTATCAACTCAACAGTGATGGCAGCATCACAGAAGTAGCATCACTGCTTGTAACCGAATACATTACTGACCGCGCCTACTCCCAAAATCTTATTGGTGATCATACTTTGTTGATCATGGACCCTGTACAATGGGGTGAACCTGAAATAAAATGGTTTACTATCAGCATTCCTGATTTTACCGTTTCGAGCAGTGGAAGTTTTGACCTTCCTACAATTGAGCAGACTGCAGGCGTAAACTGGAAAGTCAATGTTGGTAGAGGAGCACTTCACGGAGATAAGTTTGTGATGGGTACCGTTTATTATGATTTTGATCTCAATTTTGCAGAAGGTACCCATGCCATCGTACTGGACTATCCTTCCATGGAAAATCCGACACTGATCGAAACCAAATTGACTACGGCGGAATTGGGTATTTTCACCAACAACAGCTTCATTACCACGGAGAGTGGTGATTTATACATAGCTGGTTATAGGGGATTTTATGGTGTTGTTCCTGATGATAACGTACATGGTGTAGTTTTCCGAATTAAGGCAGGAGAGTATGAATTTGATGAAGATTATCTTCTTGATTTGACGGATGTTCAAGGTGAGTCAACCCAAATCATGCAACTGGACTTCCTGGAAGGTGAAATCGGCATGGGTATGCTTGTAAATGATGATGACATCGGCACCTGGGACAACCTGGATAACGATCATTACACCTACGCAAGAATCGACTTGCCCAATCAAACCATCCAGGAATTTAACATGCCAAAATCCGACATTCGATTAAATCGAAAGCCACTTATCGAGGATGGAAAATACGTCACATTTATCAAGAGTGCTGCCAATAGTACTACTAACGTTCTGGAAATAGAATACAATGGAGGAGCAGATGCCGTAACTATTGGGGCAAACATCACGGGAGACAATGTAATTGGTTACTCAATAGCCAAACACCCTACTGAGTAAACCTACATGTCGAAAATCGCAGTAAAAAAACTCATTAGAAAAATACACCTCTGGCTCGGACTTTCTTCCGGGCTGGTGGTGTTTATTGTATCGGTCACAGGTTGCCTCTACGTTTTTCAGGAGGAAATCTGTCTGATGTTGCAATCTGGAGTCTTTCGCAGCATCGAACCGCAGAACACGGAAATGATCTCGGCCCTCGAGTTACAGCAGATCGTAACAGCTGATTACGATGGAGAAATCACCTACATGAATGCCACGGTTTATCCTTCCGGCAATCGTGCATCCATCGTATGGTTGCGAAATGACAGTCGTAATTACTGGGCATACATCGTTAACCCCTATACCGGCAACATCATCGACACCTTCCCCTATCGTCTGTCCTTTTGGTCCATTGTGCTGGCTCTCCATACTTCGTTACTCATTCCTGAAATCGGACATCATATCGTTGCAGTAGGCACCTTGATTTTTGTCGTGTTGCTCCTTAGTGGATTATACCTGTGGTGGCCTAAGAGTAAAAAAGGATTTAAACAACGATTTAAGGTCAAGTGGGCTGCTTCTCCAAAACGACTCAACTATGATTTACACAATGTCCTTGGATTTTATATGACCTGGGTAGCCATTTTTATCGCCGTTTCCGGTCTGGTGTGGTCATACGAATGGATGGACAAGGGTATCTACTGGTTGGCCACGGGAGGAGATCAACCTAAAGATAAAATGGAAATTTCCTATTCAGATGCAACCAGGGAAAAAGACAGCGCTGAAACCAAAGTCAACATATCACTGGCAAACCTACTGGAGGAAAGTCCTTCACTTATATCATACTACATAGAATATCCCTACCGGACCACAGAATATTATTCGATGACGATGAATTATGATCGGGGTAGATTCTATAACAAACACGACACCTATTACATCGGTAAAAACACTGGCAATTTGCTGGACACCCGCCTTTGGGTAGATAAAAACACAGGTGAAAAAATTCAGGAAGCGAATTACAATATTCACGTCGGTGCTATTCTTGGTCTCCCCGGAAAGATCATTGCATTTTTTGCCAGTCTGATTGCTGCAAGCCTACCTGTCACAGGTTTAATGATTTGGCTGGGTAGAAAAAAGAAAAAGAAGCGAAACGTTATTGTAGCCCAAAAGAAACCCAGGGAACAAACGGTCCCGGCTCTGAACAGGTGAATTAACTTTTTATAAATGCACCACTTTCCAGTTCAAGCTGTCCGCCCTTTAGCGCTGAAAGTAAATTACCCAATTTTAACAGGGTGGATTCTCCCATCAGTAAATTCAAACCAACAGCAGGTGGACCAGACTGCCTGATTTTCACCAGCATATTTTCAAAAAATTTAATACCGGCAGAAGTCTGGTTTTGCGCAATCACTCCTTCTCCCCCCAGCCCTGATACTAATTGATGCATCTCGTCCTTTCTAAATAAGAAACTGATTGTATCACTGTCGGCCCAGGGCACTGGATAGGAAATGGTTTCATCTCCTTTCCGGAAGATATCATAATACATAAAATGACCACCTGAACGGAGAACCCTCATGATTTCGGAGTAAAACGTTTCCTTACTCTCAATGTTCATCTGTACGTGTTGCGTCCAGACAACGTCAAATTCTTCTTCCGAAAAAGGTAAATCCAATGCACTTCCCTGCACAAAGGTCACCTGCTTCTGAAGATGGACAAGCTCTGTCAACTTTTGAGCCACTTCGATAAAATGAACATTGAGATCCAGACCTACCACCTCACAATCATATTCTGCAGCCAACATTCTACACGGTCCTCCCAGACCACAGCCTACATCCAATACCTTCAGGCCACGAAGAGGCACATAAGAAGCCAGCTCTTCTGAAACTGCGGCACCCCGTACATGAAACTCATCAATACCGGCAAGATCTGCACGATTGACCGATTTCAGATTTACACCTTCGGCTTGCAGTCCTTTGATGATGGTATCAAATAACCCGTTTCGATCGTAGTGACCACTAATGCTTCTTTCCCGATCAGACATCTTCGTTGAAATTTAGAATCAAATCTACTCATTATGACTTCCATTCGTAATGCCTCCATGCTAATTCCCACTTACTTCCACTTTGACGAGTAACCTTTTCTCGTATCTTTCGAAGGATGAGAAAAACTGATGAAGGTCATATCGACCCGCAGGTCGTATTGGAATCCATGACTGAAAGCATCCTGATCACCGATGCAAACCTGGAAGATCCCGGGCCGGTCATACTCTATGTAAACCCCTCTTTCGAAAGGATGACCGGATGGAAGAAAGAAGAGATCATTGGCAAAAATCCACGTATACTGCAAGGTCCCAAAACCGAGCATGCAATATTTCACGACCTGAAAGAAAAACTACTAAACGGAGAAGTATGGAGCGGCAGAACTATAAATTACCGGAAGGATGGATCTGAGTTTTATATGGAATGGTCGATCACTCCCATTGGCAAAAAAGGACACCCTGTCCAGTTCCTTGCTGTTCAGCGCGACGTAACCAGGGTCGTTGGTACCGAGAAGAAACTGGAACAAGCCCGGGTGCTGGAGAAAAAGCGTTTGCAGGAAATAGAAAAAGCCAACAGCGATTTAAATGATCTGCTCTCCCGGCAAAATCAGACTCTATCCCTTTTCACCAAGTATGTTCCCGAATCGATTGTCAAGAAGGCACTGTCCTCCACAAACGAAGAGAACGAAGTAAGTCTCCGCCTGGATGTGGCTCTGCTTTTCTGCGACATTCGTGAGTTTACCCGCATCATTGAGACCTTACATCCGGAAAAAGTGGTACAACTGCTCAATGTATATTACTCTCATATGTCGGAAACTATAAACGAACACCAGGGGGTAATCAATCAATTTGTCGGTGATGAAATCTTTGTGGCTTTTGGTGCACCAGAGCCCATTAGCGACCCCTCTATCTCAGCGGTAAAGTGTGCATTGGCCATGATAGATAAACTAACCAAAATCAATGATCAGCTGAAAGATGTTCTGCAACAGGAAATTACAGTGGGAATCGGTATTCACTATGGATCTGTCGTAGCAGGCAACCTCGGCTCTGAAGATAAACTTTCTTACTCCATCACCGGCAGCCCGGTGGTAACTGCAAAACGCATCGAATCACTCACCCGAAGCCTGAAAAACACCATATTGATCAGTCAGTATGTGTATGCTCTGACCCTCAACCTGATCGAGACAAGGCCCTGGGGAAGAGTTGAAATTAAGGGGAAGAACGAGAAGATCGCCGTGTATCAGGTCATCGGTCTAAATCAACCTGAATAAGACTATAAGATGGCAGATAAATTTTCATCTATTTTAGATACGGAGCTCATTACCCATGCGGCCGACTCGACTTTCGAAGGGATAACGATAAGTGATATGCAGCACCCCGATCAACCCCTGATATATGCCAACCGGGGGTTTGAAGAACTAACGGGGTATTCGAAAGAGGATGTCATAGGCAAAAACTGTCGTTTTCTTCAAGGTGAGGCCACCAATCGCAAAATCGTCCATGAGATCAGGCAATGTATAGCTTCCCGAATGGCCTGCACCGTAGAATTACTAAACTACCGAAAGAACGGAACCCCGTTTTGGAACCGCCTTTCCCTGACTCCCATATTCAATAAAGACAAACAACTGACTCACTACGTGGGTGTTCAATCTGATATTACTGAACTAAAAAGAACCCGTGCCATCCTGGAAGATACAAATACTAAACTCTCCCATTTTCAAGAGCGTATCTTGAAAGAGTTGAAACAAGCCAGACAGACTCAGGAATTCATCTTGCCTTCGGAATTGCCATCAACAGCACATTGGAAATTCCAGTCCATGTTTGTTCCCCTGGAACAAATCGGTGGAGACTTCTACGATGTGGTCGAACTCAATCCAGGGGTTTACGGCCTTCTTATTGCGGATGTAACTGGTCACGGTATCCCCGCTTCCCTTCTGACCTTTATGTCAAGTACAACTTTCAAAAACACTGCCCCGGGTTCTCTGTCGCCGGCAGAAACACTATCCTCAACCAACAGCAAGCTATATGGGAAGATGCCAAATGATGCTTTTGTAACCATGTTTTATGCAATTCTGGATACAAATAGTAAAACTCTCAGGTATTGTCAGGCTGGACATCCTGCGGCCATGTTGATCAGATCTTCAGCAAATGAGATTATCTCACTGGAGACTAGAGATCCGTTTATCGGTATTTTATCCCAGGAAGAATTATTTCTGAGAGAAAAAATGGTAAAAATCGAACCCGGCGATAAATTCATCATGTACACAGATGCCATCCTTGATCTGCTTGGAATTCAATCAAATGCACAAGGAGAAGAAGTGCTGAAGCAATTCCTCAAAGAGAATGGAAATTTATCTCTTGAAAAAATCTTTCGAGAGTTGTTTCACTTTGGTCTGGATGAGTCACATTACAACAATTATCCGGATGATTTTACTCTGCTTGGTTTTCATTACTCACCTTAGTGCTGGCAATCGATGGGCCAATTACAATCGGACCAATCTCTAACCTGAAGGTCTCTGCTCTTTTATTGGCAATCAAAAACGATATTTTCTCAATCTTTTTGCCGGAAAAGGATCTTAGATTCAGTCGTTTTCCGCGGTAGACCGGATAGAAATTACTGAGAGGTATCACTAGATTTTGCCAGGTTCCATCGGTCATAATATCCATATTATAGGATTCCCTGTTCTCAAATTGTGATTTAACTCTAAATTGGTAGCGTTTGCCATCTCCCCTCAAGTTTAGGTGTATCTGGGTGGATGGAAGTATTCCTTCAACTTCCACGCGGTGATGAAGAGATGTAAACCCACCATTATTCTCCAGTGATACACGGCCGGAAAATATAGCAATTGAGCTATTCTGTGCGGAAAAACAACCTTGAGAAACTCCTCCCATCACCGCATCATCTACTACATACCACGCATCTGCATTTTCCGCAGGAGTTATTACGGTTTTATCTTCTTCTATATGCATCCCTTTTGTAATCATTCATTCCTGCCTTTTAATTCCTCCTGTCGCATGGGCATGGCATCAATGACCGAAAAAAGTTTATCCAATTTGACCGGCTCTTTCTGCCTCAATTTTACCGTTCCATCTAAACCAATTAATATTGCTTCAAATGAAGATTCCGGAGCAGCATATTTCTATACAACGTATCCGATTTGTGCCAGCTCGGTTCATGAAATAGTTTCCACTGAACTGGTTGCACCAAATAAATCACCAATTTTCTTTCTTCCAATCCTTCCGTACTTCCCTCCAGTATATCAAATTGGCTGGAAGCCAATGCGTTTTGTTGGTCGTCATACAACACCAACAATAATCTATCCTTCCAAAGGTGTTTCTCTAGTTCCGAAGTCTGTTTGTATGGTTGCATCCAGATCAGCATACATAGCACAATAGCAGTTAGCATAGGGCCTTTTCACAGTTAAACAGCCCTGCCACCGGCTTGTTTAAGACAAAAACCGGAATATGCAATAAGGTCCTGCTGCGAGAGTCCATGGTCCTTTCCGTCAGGTAAGGTCCAAAACGTAAGTGTTAACCTGCTTTGGTCGACACATTGATATGGAAATTGAAGTAAGGTGATTTCAAATTATGGTAAATACGCAACCACAATGGTAAAATCATCTCCGTTCCTCTGGCAGTTGTAATGTCTCCCAGGTCCAGGATATGGTTTTCTTTCCAACCAAGTGAAATCAGCCACTCCGATACTCTCGACTTAGCTTCCTGATCGTTTCCACTCACAAAAACTGTGTGATCACCTTCTACTATGCCGGGGTTTACCATGACCGGATTGCTCATGGTGTTCAACGTTTTAACCACTTTGAGTGCAGGATAGGCCTTTTGTATCTGCTCTCCCAGGCTATCGGTATTCGAAACAAAGAGAGACGGTGGAAATCCCTGGCTAAAATCCAGGGGGTTGGAAATATCGATCAGGATCTTGTCATGCAAAAGATCCTTACCTACGGCATCCAAACTTTCGAAAGCTGCATGGCCATTCATAGCAAAGACAAGAAGATCTCCACTTTCTTTGACTGCCTCTTGAAAGGTAACCAGTTTGATGTTGGGATGATCCCTGATCCAGTCTCCAATTAGCTTGTTACCCCAAGTATCCTTGCCGGTCTTTTGCAAAGAATTCCGGACATTCCGTGTTCCCATATAAACCTGATGGCCCAGTTCATGAAGTTTCACGGCTAATGCCTGTCCCACCGATCCTGTTCCCAGTACTGCTATGTTCATTGATTATGATTTAAACTATACTTACTATAGTTACAAACATATTGATAGTTAAGTATATTAGCAATAACTATCAATTTGTATAGTTTAAAAAAGTATCGCATGAAGATCAGGAATGAGGAACACGTATTCAGGATTGACGACAAGATCTATCACTGTGCAATGGATGTTACCATGAATTATATTGGGGGGAAATGGAAAACGGTAGTTCTGTGGTATTTGCGAAAAGGAAAGAAAAGGTATGGTGAACTAAGTAAACTGATACCTCAGATTACTGACCGGATGCTATCTATCACACTCAAGCAGCTTGAGTCAGACCAGATTATCAACCGGAAGGTGTTCTCCGAAAAGCCTCCTCTGACGGTAGAGTATTCACTGACCCCGTTTGGACAAACACTACTTCCGGTTCTTGAGGCCATCGCAGGCTGGGGACGAAAAACAGGAACCAGCAAGGGAAAAATTGTGCGGGCAAAGGAATTGTAACAGCTCCAACATATACTTTTCTCGTCATTGGACAAATTTAATGGGGTGGACTGAGCAAGGGCTCTTGGCCCTAACGAAATCGAACGGTAGTTATACACACTTCAATTAAAAGTTGAGAAGCCCTACTATATAATCCAACGGTAATAACTAACTTTCCTGAAATTTATCCGGATAAACATGTCATTAAATAAGAGCTATACCATCTGCCTGATCCTTTGCCTTCTTGTCTGTTCGAGATCTCTGATGGCACAGGAGACCCACGAACATTCACATGATCACACCCACCATGCGCATGAACTTGCCAACAATCACACTGAACATTCGCATTCACATGATTTGCTACATGATCAATCTAACTCCAGGCAAGCAAAACTGGTGACCGGTCAGGGAGATTTTATCTTCTCCTGGGATGAAGAACTGACAGCAGCATTCCCTGAAGAAGCCCATGAATTTGAACCAGGCATGCATGGCGGATTTAATGAAGACCCCGAAACCGGCATCGTTTATACAGGTATTCCCGGATATGGACTTTGCTCCATCAGTCCTGATCTGACCACATGGACAACTATTGGAACCGATGAACGTCTGAAGGATAATATACACGGTATTGTATTCTTTGTTCACAAAGGGACCAAATATCTTGCAGTGGCACAGGAAGGAAAAAGAGTCCTGGTGCTAACCCTGGATGGCTCGGTTGTGAGTGAAATCCTTAAGCCCACCGGAACAGAGTTTAAGTTTGCCCCAGCCAACACATTCTTTTCAGCTGAGGACAGCAATTTTGGTGTAACGGATGTCACTTATCTAAAAGGGACTATATATGTGGCCCATGGTTACTCTAAAGGCGACTTTGTCATGACCATCGAAGAAAAGGGCGGTGAATGGAGCTGGGGATCCTTAGCCTGGGGTGGTAAGGGTGACCAACCTGGTCAATTCCAGACAGCTCATGGAATATATGCCCACGATAACCACATCCTGGTCGCTAATCGCGCAGCTGGTCAGGTGGTAAAGTTCACCAGAAAAGGAAAATATGTAGAAACGTTCCAGGATATTCCCGAAGGTAGTCTGGTTTGCAATGTTTCCTACAAAGCAGAACAATTTTTTCTAAATGCACTGGAAGCATTAGAGAATCAAAAATCAGCACCGATTTACGTGCACTCCGGTGACGAACTTCTTTCGACGGTCATCCCCGGTGACCTGGACATACCGATTCTTACGAACATACACCAGGTATGGCCACATTTCATTGAAAAGGATGGCAGCAGTCATTTGTACCTGCTGGTGCATGGGTGGAATCAGGGAAAATATGCTGTACTGAAGCTCGAAGAATAAGTGATTTATTCTTTTGCTGTCAATCTTAGTGTACGAATTGTTGACTCTAGGCTAAATTAAGAATTGGTATCTGCAAAATACACTCACTGCCTGGGTTGCCTCGTAGCAGAGAATGTACTGATGCCTGGCGATAGGTTTTTAAAGCAATTGCAACCTTGTTTTACTGGTTGTAGGCCCACGGCCGTGCGCCAGTGCTGACAGCATCGTCAGTAGTGGCGTCCTTTGGCAGAAGTTACTCTACGTTACTTTTTGCTAGATCAAAAAGTAACCAAAAAATCACGGCTGTGGAGCCTTTGGTGGAAACTTCCAGCTCGCCCGCGCACAATCCGAGCCGTTTAATCCTTCGATTCATATTCGTTTACGACTGGAGAATATACATCGCAAAAATTGTTTTCATAAACTTAAAAACACTACGCGGATTGCTTCTTTTGCTTTGCTCTGGAAGTTTCTATTTCGCCAAATTCTCCAAGGCCGGTCCATTTAACCAGTCAACTTAAATTAATGCTGAAGTCCTAAAATCACCGTGGTTGACGAGGCAATATATCGGTTGGTATATAAAGACCTGTCTCCCTCCAGGAGAGGATAAACGATGCCAGGTGCGGTGAGAATGCCAGTGCAAGATGGGGATCTCAGTACCCACCCCATGGCCACGGAATTGACGTCCTTCTTTTTCTATTTCAACCTGGTCTCTTTCATATGATGCTGAATCCACGTCTAATACCTTGCAACTATAAACTATCAAACTGAAGTGATTCCCATATGACGATATACCACCAACCAAAAGACAATCACATTATTAATTGATTCTCGAAATTACATTGTTTCCTTTATACTCACTCACGTATGGCCAATTACAAACTATTTTATGCCCTTTATAAACAATCAAATAGGCAGAGTACCAATCGGATGGACTGAGACTTTCGCATCCTTTCAGTTGATGATCTTCAGCATATTCTTGAATTGCTGATCTGAACAGGTCCGAGGTGTCAGGAATTCGACTTATTAAGAGATCAGACTCATAAATAACCGGGAGCTAAAAATCCAGTGGGCGGGTGAACCCGGACTTGTCAGATCATCTTTAGTCCGGCCTTCCAATAATCTGATGCCTCCAAAGTGCCACTACATGGGTCACAGCATGGGGCTCATCAGGGTACTTCTCCAATAACTCCTGACGAATTTTATTGGCTTTGTCCAGAGTGTCAATCAATCCATATTGATTCTGGTCCTTTGGGAGGAAAATATCATCAAATCCGCCACAATTGGTCAATGCACTAATGGTAAAATACTCATCAATCAGATCATATCCGATAAACTCGAAATCCTTGACCTCCCTGTCTCTGCATTCCTTACCTGGGAGTATGACTCCGGCAAGGAGATTGAAAACCGGCACATTAATCATGCGCTGCAGCACATAGTCCACCGTTGTGTAAAAATCAGTTTGCATATTGTATCCATCGTGAGTTTCTGGACCATCAACAAAAAATGACCAATCCTGAGCATTCTCATAATCGGGCCGTACAAGTGACTTGTTCAACAGGTTATCCAATGAAATGATTTCCTGGCAGTGATGCAACCTGCTAAAACTTGTATAACTCTCCCAATCTTCCGGAAAGCGACGGTCAAAGGAGGCTCTCGCACCATATGTGATCTGATCCATTTAGATGGACTTTCCCATCAATTTAATTCATTGCAATGCATTGATCAAGGCCAACAAGATGTTATGTGATCTTTGATGACCATATCCCTGTCCATAAGCACTGGACAGAAGTGCTACCACCATTTGTTTATCCGGAATGATCACCAGAATGTTTCCACCATTCCCTGAAGCGAAGAAAAACTCAATAGTTTCCCCTTCGATTTCTCTTTCAGCCAGATACCACAAGTACCCATACGCCTCCGAAAAGGGATTATTTCCCGAAATATCAATCCATGGCTTACTTATTTCGGCTATCCATTTCGCACTGACAATTTGCCTTCCCTGCCAGGCTCCTTTATTCAGGACCATCTGACCGATCCTGGCAAAATCCAGGGTGGATAAATAAAGGTTACCCATGCCTGCTGTCCTGCCCATTGGGCTGCTAAACCAATAGTACTGATCAATTCCAATGGGTTTAAAAAGATATTTCCCGGCAAATTCTTCGAGAGACAGTCCACTTACCTCTTCTACAATAGCACCAAGCAGAAATGCACACACATCCGTGTAGACCCAGTTTTCACCAGGATTGTCGACGGAGGGCAAAGCCAGCACATATTTCAACCAATCCTTCCGCCCTACCCAATTACCAGCGTTCCCTCTTGACCCCGAGTTATCAGAATCAGCATCAAGCCCGGATGACATGGTTAACAAATGGCCAAGCCTAATATCCCTGTATGCGGGAGACAAAATGGATTGGTATTCACCATCGGCAAAAAAATCATACACGGACTGATCAACATTACGAATAAGCCCCTGGTCAATAGCAATGCCGACCAGCAAAGCCGTTACACTCTTTCCCGCTGATCTGATATCATGAATAGTCTCACGCCAATATGTACTGAAATACTCTTCAATTACCAGACTTCCATCTTTGATTACCACCATTCCCCGAAAATCAGGCGGCGGGGTTTCACGAATGAGATTCAACAATAACCGAATCGAGTCTTCCTTAAAACCCGCTTCTGACCATGAAGCCACAGACATTTCTTCGAAATCAGCTTCCTCTGCATCGGAATGAGACTGAGCATCAGTACTGATCACCCATAAACCCAACATGATTATTAGAACTATGTCTGGTAACCTTCCTTTCATATAGCTATCGCGGAATTTAGTTAAATGATAAAATCACCAGCTCAATATGATTAATGTCCATTGGTATTCGATCGACAATTCCCGGCCTGATTCCCAACATGCTCTTTCAATCAATAAAATTCTCCAAAATGCCACAACACTCCCGACGGATCATGTAAAAAACATTCACGACCCCAATCATTATCAGCGATCGGAGTCAGACGGACATCATCATACTTATGGTGTAAACCCAGATTCTGCAACTCCTCCCAATACCTCATTACATCATCTACTTCAAGAAACAACATACTATTATCCACCCAGTCCTTCACATAATAATCCTGAAGATAGAATCCCATTCCATCCACTCTGAAGTAGGACATGTCTGCTGACACGGGTACTTCCTCAAAACCCAGGTCGCGATAGAAAGACCGGGAAAGGCCGAAGTTCTTACAACCTATAAATGCGCGAAGTGATTTTGCCTTATGTTCCATATGATACTAATAATTATAATCGGTAAACAAATTCGTGTAGTACATCAAGGTATCGCCTCCGACGGCTTCCGTTGATGATTTTCAGCCATTTCCACAGCGGCCTTAAGCATACCGATCAGGCTGATGCCCATCACAATAAAGCCTATGGCTAATTGCTCCAGGAAATCATTTCCTGAAAAAAACAGTCCAAATATGCCCGCACCCGTTATTAAAAATATCAAGACTATGAGGTAGATGATAAAATATCTGGACCACCTCGGACTACCAAAAATTCGGGAAGCCAATTTATAATGGGTTTTCCTGGTATCCTGCAAGGTCGAAAAACTGATTCCCAGTCCAAGGAAGACCATGGCCTTATTAACCGATGAAGTATAGGAATCCACATCAAAAAGCAGGGGTTCGTAGGCATAATACAACCCGAGCAGCATACAGGGATACAGCAGATAACTCAGGTAATGAAACGATCTTCTAAATCCTTCCACAGGTTTGGTTTTTTGGTTTAACCCGGATTATGTAATGGGGTTTTGTCGTGAGAGTCAAAGATACAATAAAGACGGGCGCTCCAAGTGCTTTTTGACTCGCAAACATAGTCGCTGTTATGGTGAGAATCAAAAAGTGCTTATGTGCCCGTATTTGCAGTAGCTTTGGCTCGTAATAGAAAATCTATTGCATAGTCCGGGTTTAAGCGATAAGGTAACAGTTTATGGGATGAGCGTCATCAATATTAGATCAATGCTTCTATTTCATCGATACCACCCTGCCTTCATTGGCGCTGATTCGAGCAGCATCCAACACTTCAACCACCAGGAGGTTGTTCTCCAGTGCATACGGATCAAATGGCTCCAGGGATATTTCATTTCTGATCACAGCCACAAACAGGGCAAAGGGGTCATCATATGGTGGTTTCCTCTCCTCAAGTTGGACGGTCTCTTCCTCGTAATCAGAATATCCCGCTGACATACGAACTCTCATTTGATGATGATCATCTGCAAAAATGGAACCGGTCTCACCGTAGATTTCCATATCCTTTCTCCCAATAGGCCAGTTCCAGGAAGGCTGAATTATTGCATTGTACCTATCGTACCTTAAAATAATAGTGGCATCATCGTCCACATCCGGATTGTTTTCCGGTTGCAATTGCTGAGTCATGGCCAATACAACCTCCGGTCTTGAATTCTTTGTCATCCAATTCATCAGACTTACCCCGTAGCACCCAAAATCCGTAATGGCTCCTCCCCCATTAAGCACAGGGTCAAGCAACCAGTCCAGAAAATCCTGGCTTATGTTCAGGATTTTTGGTCCCTTATGCCCATCTCTGACGACAACTTTTCGAAGGTCTCCAATCCTGCCCTCATTCAAGAGGTCAATAGCCTTTTCATTGGTGGGATACCAACTCGTTTCAAAATTGGTCAAAAGATGAATCCCGTGTTCTCCAGCTAACTGACTCATTTTGTTAGCATGATCCATACTTACTGCCAGTGGCTTTTCTACCATTACATGTATTCCCCTCGGTGCACACTTTTCAACCACCTCCAGATGCTCATAAATACTTCCAAAAGCCAATACTGCCTCCGGCGTATGTTCTTCAAACATCTCATCCATGGATGGATACCAAAGATCCTTAGACAACTGGTGCTGGTTCAGTAGTCTTTCCGCCAGGTCTCTGTCTGGTTCTACGATGGCCACCACTGTGAGGTCCCCTACATCTTCCCGACTCAGAATCCATCCTACATGCCCATGGGTCAAACCCACTACCGCCATCTCAACCGGTTGCTGTGAGTGCAGAAGCAATACATGGGCACAAAGACATACTGCTAGTAAAGGCCATTTTCTCATTTGATCTTTTTAAGTACAAATTCAAAGCTTGAAGAAAAGGTAGAAAACTTCTGAGTATAACCGATAACACCTAATTTCTGCACATTTTCACTTTTGAAGTCGGGAATAAACCCCTTTTGGTCGGATCTATTTACTTTCTCGCCACTTTCAGTATAATTTGAATGGTGCGCACATTTTACCGTTGATCAAGAGCAAAAATTGAAAGATACAAGAGAAACAGCCATAGTTATACTTTTTGTGATGACCATTTTCATCATGGGTTACTATCAGTATTCACTTTGTGATTGCAAGGAGCGGGTCACCTATCAGTATGTAAACACGAATGATCACCTTGAGCCAGACAGTCTGTTCAAAGCGGTCGATTCTGTCGACCTATCACAAATCAGACAATCCTGGAAGGCATTTGATCCCTCGTATGATCGTTATGGCATTGTCGACAGTGTTACGTATTTCAGTAAAAGACCATTATTGATTGTCGAGCAAACAACTGCGGGAAGAAGACATTATGGTGCTGTATTTCTGCCACAATCCCATGATGGCCATAAGAAGTACCCGGTCTTGCTTTGGGCACCTGGTTTGGATCAGGCTAATCCAGCTGTCCATGTTTCCAATGGTGTTCTTCAAAGGATTGCCAGGAACCTTCCTGGTTATTTTATAGTTATTCCCTCTTTCCGGGGGCAGGCATTGGTCCTGGGTGAAGAAAGATACTGTTCTGACGGTTTCTTTGGCGATGCCTTCGACGGTGCCACCGATGATGCACTTCGCCTTCTGCATTTGGTCAAGACTGAGTTTGAAGGAGTGGACAATGAAGACCTAAGCGTCGGTGGTCTAAGTCGTGGCGGTACCGTAGCACTTTTGATGGCCAGCAGGGATCACTCAATTGCCAGGACTGTGTCAATAGCCGGTCCCGTTGATCTCTACGGCAGGAAATTTCTTGAAAGATATTCTCTACAGTATAAATATCAGTTCCTTAGTCAAGCCAGGCCCATAAAGGAAATTCGCGATAAGATCTTAATGAGTTCACCTACTTACTTTATCAGTACCTATTATCGTGATTTGCTGGTGATTCACGGAGAGAAGGACCAGGTAGTATCAGTAGAGGATATTCAAAAGATGGGTGACAAATTGAGCTCAAAGCCTCATTTCACTCTGGAAATTCACGGGGGAGGACATGACTTCTATGATTGGGATCGGGTTACTGACTGGATAAAGGGGAAAAGTAGTTACTAATTCGTACAGGAATTTAAAGGAATAATGTCTTAATTCCAGAATAAGGTTATATTCAGAGAAGGTTGTAATCAGTTGCCCTAAGAAGAACACTTAACCCGTCCCAATTGTGCCTCAGTACCTTTGGGGAATGCCAATTTGCCCATGAGACTGAAAAGGGTATACTTTGAGGATATCAGGCTGTTTAAGACAACAGCTTCCCTGGTTTGGACGCTCTTGTTTCTTCTATTACTATTCCTTGTTCCCTTTATTTTCAAGACTTACTATCTATCCGTAGTCAACCTGATGTGTCTGAATGTTATAGTTGCTCTGGGATTAAACATCCTGGTGGGTAACACCGGACAGATTTCACTGGGTCATGCCGGCTTTGTTGCCATTGGCGCTTATACTGCTGCCATCTTACTGCAGGCAGGGGTGCCATTTGTATTCACTCTGATCATAGCTGGTTTGGTGTCTTGTCTGGTGGGGGCGTTCCTGGGCCTCCCTTCACTCCGTCTGGAAGGTCCTTACCTCGCCATTGTCACTCTGGGGTTTGGACTGGCAGTTATGGTCATCATCGGCCGTATGGAGATGTTCGGCGGAAGGATGGGCTTAATGATTCCCAGGATAGATTTAAATTGGTCCGGTTTGTCTTACGATCGGACCCTTTACTATGTTTTTATCATAATCACCATTCTCATGACCATCCTGGCACACAATATCATACATAGTAAGATTGGTCGTGCATTTCAAGCCATTCGAGATAGTGATATTGCAGCATCGGTGACCGGAATCAACCTGGTTCATTACAAGACCCTCAGTTTTGCAGTCAGTGCTTTTTTTGCGGGGATCGGAGGAGCTCTATGGGCATTGTACCTTCAGTTTGTAACTCCTGGCACTTTTTCACTAATGATGTCGGTTCTATTTCTTGCTACTGTGGTGCTTGGGGGCCTGGGCAGTGTAACGGGTTCTGTTCTGGGTGGTATTGTAATGACTCTTCTCAACCTGCAACTGGAAAAAGTAGTTACTGTGCCTCTGTTTGGAGACCTAATTGTTTTTCTGTCAGACACCATTATGAACCCATCGGGCATTGCCAACATCAGATGGGTGCTAACCGGATTAATCTTGATACTAATAATATTATACGAACCTCATGGTCTGAATGGGATCTGGTTGCGGATCAAGAGGTACTGGAACTTGTGGCCATTTTAAAACAGTGAGAAAGTGATAGTACAACTCCTGATCAGTTCCCTTGTGACCGGCAGTATTTATGCCCTGATTGCCCTGGCGATGGCCATCATTTATAAGGCCTCGGAAATACCCAATTTTGCTCAGGGTGAAATGGCTATGGTATCAACTTACATCACCTTTGTACTACTGAGCACTTTTGGCTTTCCATTTCTAACGGCATTGGTACTGACCCTGACTTTTGCTTTCCTGCTGGGGATCTTGTTTGAATTCCTACTCATTCGTCGAGCCAAGGAACCCAATCTATTGGGCTTCATTATCATTACACTGGGATTTCAGCTGTTGCTATTTGGTCTGGCAGGCTGGAAATGGGGCAGCGATCAGCGCACATTTACCTTACCTTTTTCGGAATCGGAAGTCGTGGTGAGGACCAGTAGTTTTGTCCTTACCGAACACAACCTGGCTTCCCTGATCATTGCCATGGTAATTATGGTGATCTTATACCTTATTTTGAACCATACCAAACTAGGTCTGGCGATGAGAGCCTGTCAACAGAATGTCGGGGCTGCAATGTTCAACGGAATACCGGCTAACCGAATTCTGGGTATCACTTTCGGGATAAGTTCCATTGTGGGAGCTATTGCGGGGATCCTGGTTGCTCCTATTACAACCCTGGATCCAACCATGATGTGGGATCCCCTGGTGAAAGGATTTGCAGCTGCCGTCCTGGGAAGTATGAAAAGTCTGCCCGGAGTCGTGATCGGTGGTCTTTTGCTGGGCTTAATCGAAAATCTGTTTGGATTCTATGTATCCCTGGAGTTTAAATCCATTGTCGCATTCGGAGTAATCATGCTGATCTTGTTTATCAAGCCATCGGGCCTTTTTGCAAAACACTACATAAGAAAAGTATAGAGGATGGAAATTCTGGTAGTGGAAAATATTGTGAAAGGTTTTGGTGGAGTTACGGCTGTACAGGATCTCTCTTTCGCAGTTTCAAAAGGTGAAATCTATTCCATTATTGGTCCTAATGGTGCCGGAAAATCTACAGTCTTTAATTGCATTAATGGTCTTTACCGGCCGGACAGTGGCACCATATCATTTGGTGGGAGAGATATCACGGGATTGAATCCGGATAAGATTGCAACTGCTGGAATTTCCCGAACCTTTCAAAACCTGGAACTATTCAGCCGCATGACAACCCTTCAAAACCTGTTACTGGGGAGACATGTCAGCACTACCTATTCCATATGGCAAATGCTCACTTTTAACTTCAGAAACTCGAAGGCAGCAAAGCAGGAAATCCTTCAGAGAGAGAAAGCAGAAGATGTAATCGAATTTCTTGAATTAGAACCTTATCGCGACCGACCTGTCTTTTCCCTTCCCTATGGAGTTCAGAAGCTGGTAGAACTAGGAAGAGCCCTGGCCATGGAGCCGGATATACTGCTCCTTGATGAGCCAGCTGCCGGATTGAATCATGAAGAACGACAGGATATGATATTCTGGATACAGGATATCAGGAATGAACTGGGTATTACCATAGTCGTAATTGAACACAATATGCAATTGGTGAAGGATATATCAGACAGGGTTCTCGCCATCAATTTTGGACAAAAACTGGTCGAAGGATCGGTCGAAGATGTGCTCAGAGACCAGAGTGTTATCAGAGCTTATTTAGGTGAACCGGCTTTGTAAATTACAGTTGAGATGTTACTGGAAATTAAAAACATAGAGACTTTCTACGACAAGATCAAGATCCTTAATGGAATCTCATTTTCTTTAGAAGAAGGCAAAGTAACTGCTATCATCGGTAACAATGGTGCTGGTAAAACAACTATGCTGAATACCATCATGGGGTTGATAGATGATCAACCCGAAAAAGGAAAAATAACCTTCCGCAACAAACCCATTCAATTGGTGGATACCGATAAGATTGTTAAAATGGGAATTGCCTATGTTCCGGAGGGCAGGGAAGTCTTTGAAGAATTAACGGTCAAGGAAAATCTGCTGGTGGGGGCATATATCAGAAAGGACCGAAAGGGCATACAATCCGACCTGGTAAAAATGCTGGAGTATTTCCCGGCGCTAAAAAGCAGGCTAAACCAGTTGGCCGGCACCTTGTCAGGAGGAGAACAACAGATGCTGGCAATAGCTCGTGCACTCATGAGTGATCCGACACTAGTCATTCTGGATGAGCCCTCCCTTGGCCTTTCACCACTTCTGGTTCAGGAAATTTTTAAGATAATCAGAGAAATTAACAGGGATGGAAAGACCATTCTATTAGTCGAGCAGAATGCCAACATGGCAATTGAGGTATCAGATCAGGTGTACATCATGGAAAATGGAAAGTTTGTCCTGAATGGCCCTGCGGATGAAATCAAGGACAATGAAGACGTCCGAGAGTTTTATTTAGGGCTTAAGGAAGTTGATTCACTGAAGGGATATCAAAGATATAAGCGAAGACGAACATGGAGATAAATTCGTCCACCATAAAAAGTATTCCTGCGTCATTCCGGGATATAGCCCTTTCCCGGCGTGACCGGATTGCTATAAGACATAAGGAACATGGTCTTTGGAAAGAAATATCCTGGCACGAATATTACCTGAATGCTTCTTACCTGGCCCAGGCTCTCATGAAACTGGATGTCCCGGCTGGCGCATTTGTGGGTATTATTGGTGAAAATTGTCCTGAATGGCTGTATATGGATATGGGTATTCAGATGGCTGGTGCCAAATCCGTGGGAATATACGCTACCAACTCATGGCAACAATTACAATATATCCTCGAACATTCCAATTGCCAGGTTCTCTTTGCAGAAAATGAAGAACAAGTTGATAAATGGCTCCAGGCCCGGGACCAACTTCCGAATCTCAGGCATATCATTTACTGGGATAAAAAAGGTCTTGAAAAAGTAAAGGATCCTCAGGTATTGTACTTTGAAGACCTTTTGGAAATGGGTAGACAGAGTTTCAACATAGATTCTCAATTGCACCATACAAGAATCGACCAGGTTGCTCCGGGTGATACAGCTATGTTGATTTACACATCCGGAACCACGGGCAACCCCAAAGGGGTTATGTTGTCCAGCCATAATATCATATGGACCAGTCAAAGGCTACAACTTAACGACAAAGATCTGATTCGCCCTGCAGATCAAACGTTATCCTTTCTGCCACTCTGCCACATATTTGAGCGCATGTTTGGCGTCTATCTCCATTTGTCCGTAGGTTATATTGTCAACTTTGCGGAAAGTCTGGAAACCATACCCCAAAATCTCACTGAAATCAGACCAACTGTAGGGTACGCTGTGCCCAGGATTTGGGAAAAAATTCAATCCTCGATACTAATCCGAATGAGCGATGCGCCATGGCTAAACAGACAGGTTTTTTCCTGGGCAAAAAAAGTTGGTCATCAGTATATTGAAAAGGTCTTTTCAGGCGAGAAAATTTCCCCGTTTCTAAGTCTGAAGCGTTTTCTGGCATATTGGATCATCTTCTATCCCTTAAAGCGAATGGTGGGTCTTGACAAAATGCGATATGCCATCAGTGGAGCTGCCCCTATTTCCCCTGATGTGATCAAGTTCTTCCACATGTTGGGTATTCCCGTTATTGAAGGTTATGGGATGACAGAGACCTCCTGTATCATTACTCTGGCCAATGTAAAAGATTACCGGCTTGGTACCGTAGGAAAACCGATAGATGACAATACGGTCAAATTGGGAGAAGACGGCGAAATTTTAGTTAGGCATAACGGAGTTACCGGGGGATATTATAAAAACCCTGATGCGACGGCAGAAGCATTTTCAGATGGATGGCTGCACACGGGAGATATTGGAATGTTTGATTCCGACGGATACCTGTCCATTATTGACCGGAAAAAAGACCTGATCATCACGGCTGCTGGTAAGAATATAGCTCCACAAAAAATCGAGAGTAAATTGAAATTTAGTCCCTATATAAATGATGCAATTGTCATCGGAGATCGAAAAAAATTCCTTTCCGCAATCATTGTTCTCGATGAAGAGAATATCAATAAATACACCCGCATTCATAAAATTTCTTATTCATCCTACTCTGACCTGGCAAATAATCCACAAATACAAAAGCTGATCGAAACCGAGGTTAATAAGGTAAACCATCAGTTGGCTCGAGTAGAAAACGTTAGAAAATTTACCATTCTTGATAAGCGATTATATGTCGAAGACGGTGAAGTAACCCCAACTATGAAAGTGAAGAGAAAGTTTATTAACGAACAATATCACGACCTTATCGAAAATATGTATACCTGAATTAATTTAAAACCTTCAAGATGAACACTTTAAAGATTTCCCAGGCACTGCTCATTTACCTTTTTATCTGTTGCATTGGATGTAATTCACCCGAAATGAGTAACGATGAAGACACAACCGGGGTAACCGACACCGAGATTACCATAGGATCATGGGGGCCACTAACTGGTCCGGCTGCGTTATGGGGAACCATCATGAAGGGCACCGATGCCTATTTTAAAATGATCAATGAGGAAGGAGGTATCCACGGTAGAAAAATCAATTTTGTGTTCAAAGATGATGCTTACGATCCGTCCATGACAGTACCTGCCGTCAGGGAATTGATATTGCAAGATGAAATTTTTGCTATAGCAGGAGGTGTGGGAACGGCACCAAATATGGCTGTCAAAGCATTTATCAACGAAAACAACATCCCGTGGATGACCCCTATGTCCGGTGCTACTTTCTGGACGACACCGACTCAGGAGAATATTTTTACCACATTTCCCCTCTACTTCGATGAAGGGCAAATCATGGCTAAAATGGCGGTTGAGGACCAGGAAATCACTAAAGTAGGAATCATATATCAGAATGATGATTTTGGCAAGAGTGGGCTGGTTGGAGTGAAGAAAGTTCTCGAAGAACATCAATTGGATTTCGTCGCCGCCCTACCTGTAGAGGTGACTGATACAGACCTCACTTCCCATGTTGCCCGTCTGAAGGAATCAGGTGCCGAGGCAGTGTTCCTCTGGACACTTCCCAGACAGGCAGCCATCATTCTCGGCAGCTCAGCTGTGATAGACTATCAACCACAGTGGTTTGCCTCGCTGGTCCTGAGCGACATGGCCCTGATGTACGACATTACCAAAGGTGCCTGGGAAGGTGTCTATTACACCTACCCGATGAAGATCTTACCGAATGACAGCAATGAAACGATGGTCAGGTATCGCCAGGCCTTCAACAAATACTACCCTGATGATCGTTGGGGAACCTTTGCGATGATGGGTTTTGCCTCTATGGAGCCGCTAATCAAAGGACTTCAGCAAGCCGGTAAAGATCTAACCAGGGAATCTCTTATTGAAGCTATGAATACCATTGAAGACTTTCAGGGTGTCGCTGGTATCCCTATTAGTTTCTCACCAGATAATCATTTGGGGACACGATCCATGGTCATTATGCAATGTAAATCTGCTACAGAAGCTGAAATGTATGGGGATGTAGTCGATGCCAGCTATGATCCTGCAGAACTATTGGAAATGCTGGAGGAATATTAATGCTTTATTATTGGTTTAGTATCATAAGAATCCTCATCAGACGCTATTGGCAAGAACCGGTTGACATTGATGAGACCATTACCCGCAGCTACAGGGTCAGGGTTCTGGACTGCGATGGACTTCGGGTTATGACTGCCAGTAAGTATCCCGTCTATATGGATTTTATCCGTTGGGAATTAATTGCCCGATCAGACTTACTTTCACTGATATTACATGAAGGGCTGGCTCCAACGCTTGGCTCGCAGAAAATTATCTATCGCAAACCACTTGCTATAGGTTCACGCTTTGGTATCAAACTGGAGACAGCCGGTTGGGACGAAAAGTGGGTGTACCATGTGCATTACTTTCTGCAAAATGATGAATTAAAAGCGGTCGGTGTTACCAGGGCACTCTTTTGGAAGAGAGGTTTGAGTGCAAATATTCGCAACATCATTTCTCACTCCAGGGGTTCCATTGAGGACAAAAAACCACCAGCATGGGTTGTAAGATTGTTTGATCAGGATAAGCATATCCTGGAAGAGGTAACCAGATAAATCATCTTACATTCAGCGGGAGCTATATCTTTGAAAAAACTTCCCATTGAAAACTGAACAAATAACCGAGAACACAATTTCTGATTTGGCGAGGCTCGCTGTTGAGATGTGGCCGGACAGCTCTTATGAAGTTGAATTGCAGGATGCGCAGGACATTTTTCACTCAAATAGGAAAACCGCTTTTCTGCTTCGTGATGCCGAAGGCTATCAGGGATTTATTATGGTTTTCCTCCGGTATGATTTTGTTGAAGGAACGGCCACTTCTCCGGTGGGATATATTGAAGGCATCTACCTCCGCGCAGCTTTTCGGAGGCAGGGCTACGCAGCCAGACTGCTGCAGGAGGCGGAAAATTGGGCCAGAGATCAAGGGTGTACAGAGATGGGGTCAGATACTGAAATTACAAATCAGGTAAGTATTCATTTTCATAAAAAGATGGGATTTGGAGAAGTAAACCGGGTTGTCTGTTTTTACAAAAAACTCAAATCCCAGTAGATGAATTAGTATATCTCATTAACCTGACTCTCAGAAATTCAGTGGAATACCAAACCATAATCTCTTATATTAGTTGAAACCTCCATTTTGACCAGTCCACAGTTCATACCCTGGAGCAGCCAAAAAAAAGTAACCTTCAGATTTTTCTTTCTGTTTTTTGGTCTATTTATCGCTATTGAAAACAACGGTGCTTATCCCTTCTGGAACACCATCATGTCCTATCCTACTAAACTACTGCATTCGATTGTACCCTGGATGGGAAAACACATACTTAATCTGCCTAACGATATATCCACCGTCGGCAATGGCAGTGGTGACACCACTTATGACTATCTCATCATGCTGTTGATTTTTTCTGTATCGTTGTTGGGAACCCTTCTATGGAGTATCGTCGATCGTCAAAGTGTGGATTATTCCAGGTTATATTATTGGCTGACCGTAGCCATCCGTTTTTATGTCGGCCTAATGCTATTTAATTATGGCCTGGTCAAAATCATAAAATTACAGTTTCCCGACCCCAGCCTGTATCGCCTGATGCAAAATTACGGCGATTCATCTCCGATGGGACTGGCATGGACCTTCCTTGGATTCTCTCGAGGCTATAATATCTTTATGGGCATGGCAGAAGTTTCTGCGGTGTTGTTACTTTTTCGAAGGACTATGACCCTTGGAGCATTGATCGCTTTAGCTACTGCTGCAAATGTGATGGCAGTTAATTATTTTTTTGACGTCCCGGTGAAAATATTATCGAGTGTACTGGTACTGATGGTTCTCTTTCTGCTGGCGAAAGATGCCGGTCCTTTATGGAAATTTTTCCTGACAAATGGCAACGCATCATTAAATGCCATCAAAGTACCGGAATTCTCTAGGAACTGGATGCCTAAAGGGAAGCTCCTGCTTAAAACTTTGATTATAACATACGCTGTAATAACAAGGTTAATAGGTGTTGCAGATGCCAGAAAAGTATATGGAGACTTAGCTACTAAGCCTTACTTATATGGTATATATGATGTGGACCTCTTTGTTTCCAATGGTGATACCATTGCACCTCTGACGACAAAGACTGACCGATGGCATCAATTTATCGTGCAATATGAGGGTCACTCCATGGCCAGGATGATGGATTTCAGCAATCAATATTTTGCAAGCGAGATTGATACGGTAGGCAAAACACTGGATCTGAAACTGGCCCATGATACAAGTACCGTTTATAATCTCAACTTTCAGGTTCTCGATTCAACTAAAATTCATTTGAGTGGAATAATGAATCAAGATTCTGTGATCATTCACATGTCCAGGCGAGATCCAACTTCATTCAGGCTTACTAATCGTGGATTTCACTGGATTAACGAATATCCTTTTAATCGTTAGTTTACTATTACCTGCTAAATCAACAGTTCAATTCAAACTAAATTTAGATGAAAATAATCAGGAAATTCATGGCAGACCGAAGTAGACTGGCACGAAAGATCAATAGCCTGGCTCTACCACTGCATAAGAGCTATGAAAACTTGAACTATAATTTTGAGAGCAACGGTGAACTCAGTCTGCTCCATAAAATTCGTGGTTCGCAAATTCCATTCAAGCACATCCTGGATGTCGGTGCTAATCGGGGTAAAAGGTCAGTGGCAACTGCAAAACTGTTTGATCAAGCTCAAATTCATAGTTTCGAAATCTTACCAACTACCTACGAACTTTTACTGAAGAACTCTAAACATTTCCCAAATATCACTTCTCACCAAACGGGTCTTTCTGATGTCAATGAAGTATTACAAGCAAGTATTTTGTCCAACACTCATAGCAGAGCTCTCCCGATAAAATTTGCTGATTTTTGTCTTGTGGCAAGTCTATTCAAATTAGCTTAAATTTTCGCAAGGCATAAAATATATCATAATGCAAAGGAGGACATTTATCAAAACTTCGGCACTGGGCAGCATGGCATTTAACTGTGGACCATGGATCACAGAAGAAAAAACCCATATCCTCACCCTTAGTTTTGACGATGGTTTCAAAAAATCGTTTTATAAAGTAGCCAAGATCTATGAGGAGTATGATCAATCTGCATGCTTTAATGTGATTGCTTCCGGGCATCTTCCGGGGTTTAAACAAGTAGACGACTACATCTTACCAGACTTGATGGGTAACTTCGATGATTGGAACACACTCAAAGCCAGGGGACATGAAGTAATGCCGCATAGCTGGAAGCACCTAAACCTGGCTAGTCAGCCGGTTGAAAAGGCAAAGGAGTTAATAGTGCAGTGCCTTGACTACTTTTCGGACCACCTCGAGGGGTATGACAATGAAGCATCTGTGTTCAATTTCCCTTATAATTCATCTACTCCCGAACTGGAAGAATTTGTGTTAAGCAAAGTCCTGGCCTTGCGTTCCAGAGAATTGCCGAGAGAAGAACAAACCAATGTATTCAGGCAAGGCTGCCGCAGTATGGGTCCGGAGAACATAGATCATTGGGTGGAAGAGCAAGTAAATTCCTTTCTAAGGACCAGCGGAGGGTGGCTCATCCTCAACGTACATGGCCTGGATGGGGAAGGTTGGGGACCAATGAGTTCAGATTACCTTGATAGACTCATAAAGAGATTGTCCATTATCAAGACACTGGACATGCTGCCTACAGGTAAGGCGCTACTGAAACATACAAATGAATAAGATCTTAATCCTGCTTCAGGACCACCGATTAGCATCTATACAGGACACAACTTTGAAAATGGTATCTTCAGGTGAAAGGCTGATTATGAAAAGACTTTGACATATTGGAGCTGTGATAACAATACGGGTTTATCTGTACATTTTCTTCTCCGCGACTCTGGTAGTAGCCTGCTCCCAGAGCATTAAACAGACTGAGGCAAATTTTGCAGAATTTTATGAAGAATATGAGGTGCACGGATCTTTCGTCCTTCTAAAGGATTTTGAAAACGAAAAAATAGTCCACCATTCTGCTCAGGTCAATCAACCCTTTACTCCGGCATCGACATTCAAAATTTGCAATACTTTGATTGGCCTTGAAACAGGTGTCATCGAAGGCAGAGAATTTGTCATTCCCTGGGACAGCGTCGCACGCAACCCGGTTTGGGACCAAAATCATAACCTGGAATCTGCTTTTTCCAATTCGGTCGTGTGGTACTATCAGGAAGTCGCCAGAAATATCGGCCCCGAACGAATGAAGTACTGGTTAGACGAAGTACAGTACGGAAATGCTGACACCACTGGTGGGATTGATCAATTCTGGTTGGAAGGAGGATTGCGGATTACTCCGATGGAGCAGATCGAATTCCTGCAAAAGCTTTATTACAAACAACTTCCATTCCAGGACAGGTCGATGAATATTACCAAAGAAATTATGCTTGACAGGGATACTCTGGGATATCGAATTTATGGCAAAACGGGGTGGGGAGGACAGGACCACAATGAAATTGGGTGGTATGTAGGATTTGTGGAAAGCGGGGACAAGGTGTTTTTCTTTTCCAATTGCATCCAAATGCCGGGTGATCAGTTGAAAGATATTCAGGATGCTATTCGATTCGATCAGGCCAGAACTGAAATCCCCATGAATATCCTCGAAAATATGAGTATCATCAATAAATAATCGAGACATTCACCTAAGTTGATAATAGCTCTGATATATCCGCATGCAATACTTGGTACTGTAGCCCTATTGGCGGGTCTGAGCGCCTTAATTGCCAGGAAGGGAAATAAGATTCATAAAAAGAGTGGTCTTGTTTTCCTGTACACCATGCTGACATCATCAGCACTGGCTATCTTCATAACTCTAATACCTGGTCATCACAATCCAATTCTGCTTTCCATCGGCATTTTTAGCATGTATCTTGTCTCGAGTGGATTTAGGGCTACCAGGTACAAAACGGGAAAATTAAATTTGATCTTTGACAAGTGTCTTGCGGGATTCATGATAGCCACGGGATCACTTATGATACTGCTGCCAATGATCCTTGATCGATCTCCCAATGTTGTGCTGACTGTCTTTGGATCTATCGGAGTTCTCTTTGCTGTCCGTGATTTTCATTTGTTTCGACGGAAAGACGAACTAAAAAAGAAATGGCTCAAATTACATCTGGGTAAAATATGCGGTAGTTACATCGCTGCAACAACTGCATTCCTGGTGGTAAACCAGATGCTACCTGGTCTACTCGCATGGCTTACACCAACGGTACTTGGTACGGTTTATATAATCTATTGGGCAAGAAAGGCCAGTCCGGCTTTCCGCATTCCACCCCTTTAATCCCCCTCAAGGGAGACAATTAACTATAATTCAATTTAATACATATAATCAAATACATATATGTATTACTATAACCTCAGAGGGTTACTGCCGGCAAAACCGCAACCGGCTACCATCCACCGCCTTTCCGCATTCCACCCCCTTAATCCCCCTCAAGGGAGACAATTAACTATATATCAATTTAGTACATATAATTACATACATATATGTACCATGATAGCCTCAGAGGGGCACAGCCGGCTACCAGCAACCGGCTACCGTCCACCGCCTTTCCGTATTCCACCCCCTTAATCCCCCTCAAGGGGGACAATTAACTATAATTCAATTTAATACATATAATTAAATACATATATGTATTACTATAATGCATATATGTACTATTATGGCCTCAGAGGGCTACTGCCGGCCAACCCGCAACCGGCTACCGTCCACCGCCTTACACTTCCCAGCCCTTGCGGTAAGTCCTACCCACAAATTGATTGGCTTCTTTGAGATTGGTGATCTTCATGTTGTCACCGTCCCAAAGCAATTTCTTACGACCATAAAATTCCATACTATCGCCGTCCTTTCGCTGCAACATGTAGCTTCTGATAGCAAGATTACCCATCAGTACCGTTTCAGTCATAGGTCCGGCATAATCAAAGGAGGATGTTAATGCCTTATGCTCTTTACTTCCAAAACCAGCTTTACAGGCATCCACCCATTTGCGGTGGTGACCGTACTCAGGCTCATCACTTTTTTCAACTTCAGGTCCGAATTCGGTGGTACCGTCATTCATGTAGAGTTTGGGCATCAAAGGTGAACTGTCATTAATATTGGTGGTAATAATTCCATTCTCACCGATGATCATCACACCGTTACGGCTTCCGCTGCCACCAATTTCATGATCCGCCGGGATAATAGTTGGATGTGCAGGGCGAATACCTCCATCACTCCAGGTCATTTCGATGGGTGACATACTCTTATCCGTTGCCTCGAAATGAAGCGTTATGAAAGACGAAGGTGGGCATCCTTCAGGATGATAATCTGCCGTCCACATTTGGGAATAAATCGAACTCACACTGCATTCTGCATCGGTAGGATACTTCAAACCAAGGGTGCGGAAGGGAATATCGATCAAGTGGCAGCCTACATCACCCAGCGCACCTGTACCATAGTCCCACCAGCCACGCCAATTAAACGGATGAATATTTGGGATGAAGGGAGTCTGAGGTGCTGGTCCTAACCAAAGATCCCAGTAAAGTTCATCAGGTTTTTTGGTTGCATCCGGTTTTGGCATTGGGCCTCCCTGGGGCCAGACAGGACGATTTGTCCAGATCTGAACCTTGGCTATCTTACCAAGCTTTCCCGAGTCAACCCAGCCCTGGACCATTCCGAGTAATGGATTGGAGCCACCCTGGTTTCCCATCTGGCTCACGATTTGTTTCTCCCGGGCCATTTCAGTTAGCATCCGGGCCTCACGAATATTATGAGTCATGGGCTTTTGTACATAGACATGCTTGCCACGCTCCATAGCAAATGCAGCTGCTGGTCCGTGCACATGATCCGGAGTCGAAATAGTAACAGCATCAATATCTCCTTCCTCCTCGAGCATCACCCTGTAATCATGATACATTTTAGCTTTGGGAAAGTTCTCAACGGAACTTGCAGCTGACCCTTTAAAATCAACGTCGCAAAGAGCTACCACTCTTTCCCGTCCCTTGACTGACGCATTCAGAATATCACTTCTTCCCTTACCTCCAGCACCAATGGCGGCTAAATTGAGCTGATCACTGGGAGCTGTAAACCCCTTTCCACCCAAAACATGCCGGGGAACAAACATGATCGAGGAAGCAATAGCTCCCTGCTTTACAAAATTTCTCCTACTGGATGTTTTCTTTTTAGTTCTTTGATTCTTCATAGACAGTTATTGTAATTGTTGAACAGACCTTTTCATAGGAGCTAAGTGCAGTTCCATTGCAAGGTACCACGATAATGATCTCTCGTTCAAGGTATAAAAAATTGAAAATCTAGCACAGGTACACCCAGCCTTTGGCCCAAGATGGTCAATAATCAATATCTAATTTTGAAAATACTATAAGCAGGTATATGAGCATGCCATGAAGTACATCGACATGTGCAAGCTGAGGCTAATGAAAAGATCACTCAACGGTCAAAATCCGAATGAGGCTTTTCGCATTGTCTTCCGAACAAAGAATCACCATAGTATCGTCCTCCCCAATCAAAGTATCGGAAGGGGGATTGGGAATCATACCCTTGATATTGTCCTTCACCGCGACTACTGTACCACCGGTCAGGTTCCAGATGTCCAGGTCTTTCAGGGTTTTATCTTTATACCTGGGTTTGAGGTCATCATAACTAATCGATTCCAACTTGTATTTTTCGTGGTTCTGTCCCTGGCCGGTCAAGAGATTAAGAAACTCAATCACTACTGGTTTGGTCACCATCTGGGCCATGAACATGCCTCCAAGATGATCGGGAAGTATAACCCGATCAGCTCCGGCCCGGTATAATTTGGCTTCCGTTTCTTTTTCAGAGGCCCTGGAAATGATGGTGATGTCGGGTTTTAATTCCCTTGCCGTCAAGGTAATGAATACATTGGCCGCATCAGAGGGAGTAGTAATAATGATCTCTCCGGCTCTTTCAATTCCGGCGGCCTTTAGATTGTTATCCACAGCCGCATCGGCGATTAGCATCCTGAAATTTAAGTTCGATGTCACACTTTGCCGGATCTCCGGATCTTTCTCGATGACCAGAAACTCCCTACCCTCACGAATCAATTCTTCACAAGCCTGACTCCCATTACGACCATATCCACACACGATTACGTGGTTGTTTAGTTTACTAATCTCTCGATCACTCATATAATCTTTGAATACTGATTTCAATTTTCCTTCAACCAGGAAAGTAGTCAACACTGAAATGACATAGGCGAAAATACCCAAATTCACTATGATATAAAAAGCTGTAAATAATCGACCCGCGGGTGAAAGCTCAAACACTTCGGTAAATCCTACCGTGGAAATCGTTATAACCGCCATGTAGAAGGCATTGAGAATATCATAGTTCTCAATGGCCACAAAACCCACAATGCCTACAGCCAGACTCAAAATGAGCAGGCCCAGTGCGACAATAAAATTACTTAGGTTCTCCCTAACAGTGCTATTTCGAAATCTTCTAAAGCGTATCAAAACATGGAGGAATCTAGTATACCAGGTTGATTCCAGCTAAGAAAATGAATTGATACGAATGGTACTAATAAAAGTACTCCCTTTCTGTTACGGTCAATACAATGGCTGGCAGGTACCAGATGTAAAATCATGCCATAACCGGCATAGCTCTCTGCCGTTCTCCCGTCAAGCGAAATAAAGCATTGGCAATGGCGGCTCCAATAGGACCCAACGGAGGTTCCCCAACAGCTCCCGGTTGATCGTCATTCTGCAAGATGACCACATCAATCTCCCGGGGCGCATCCCGCATCATAGCCATGCGATAAGGTCCATAGATCGTGGGCGTGAGTTGACTGTCTCTAACCTCCATTTTTTCGTATAACGCTGCACTCAGTCCCATGATGATGGCTCCTTCACATTGTGCTCTGACCTGGTCTGGATTGATAACCAGTCCAGGATCAATGACACAAGTTACTTTATGCACCTTGATCTCTTTGTCCTGTAAGGATACTTCAACCACCTGGGCACAGGGTGTATTGGCATCGGTTGATGCTGCCAGCCCCATGGCCCTCCCATTGGGTAAAATATCATCACGGTATTGCGATTTCTCGACCACAGTCCTGATCACTTCCTTCAAACGAGTGCCTCGCTCATTGTCCTCAATGTGTGCCAGTCGGAATTCAGCAGGATCCTTTCCTGTTTTTAATGCCAATTCATCCATAAAACATTCAATAGCGAAGGTATTGGCCAATAATCCCAGGCTCCGCCACCAGCTGGTAGCAAATGGAAGTTTAACTCTCCAACACACGGCTCGATGATTTGGTATCGCACCATATTGAATCATTCCGCCCCGCCAGACACCCGCGTCTGCCCCCAGCAGAGGAGTGGCAATGCGAGGAAACATGGGAGAACCAAACATTACATCACCACTGGACAATTGGTGTTCCATGGCCAGAATCCGGCCTTCATCGTCCAGCCTGGCCTTCAACACATGATGTGTCGGAGGTCGAAAAGTATCGTTCTGGAACTCTTCCTTCCGATCAAAAAAGCACTTTACCGGTCTGCCCACGGCTTTGGACAGAACAGCTGCCTGCACTGCATTCGGAGTATGCAACCTCCGACCAAAACCACCCCCAAGATAAGTGGGAATGACGTTTACCTGGTCTTCACTCATACCCAGTCGTTGCGCAATCTCCTTGCGGGTAATAGCAACCACCTGAGTCGAAATCATGATTACCGCACCTTCCTCACTCACCAGGGCGACCGCCCCATTAGGTTCGAGCTGAGCATGCGCACCTATCGGACTTGTATATTCTCTAGTGATGATATTTTCTCCAGATGACAACAATTTTTCCGGGTTGCCATCCTTCTGGATCTCTACCGGGTTACCCTGACCCACCCTGATCATTTTTTCAATAGCCTCGGTCTGCCAATTGTCATCATACTCCCACTCAACAACCAGAGCTTCTTTGGCCTGATGAGCCGCTACCCGACTTTTAGCAATTACTCCTGCAAAGTCCTTCTCCACCACTACTCTGACCACTTCAGGCATATTTTCAGCAATAGAAGTATCGACACTGACGAACCTGGCTCCGATATGCACTGGACGAGCAACAGCGCCGTAGAGCATATCCTCCATAATCGAATCCATTCCAAACATGCGCATACCCATGACTTTATCCCGGAGGTCAATCCGGGGTACAGGCTTGCCGATGTAATTAAAATCAGCCGTAACTTTCAACGGCGGTGTCTCAGGTACATGCCATTCCTCCACACTGCTCACGACATCACCGTAGGTAATCTGTCGACCACCACCCAGGAATCTTCCGCTTCTTATGCTAAGGTTTGCCGGATCAACTCCCAGCATTTTGGCTGCCTCACCTCTCAACATTTCGCGCATCGTGGCTGCTAGTTCTCTCAGGGGAATCCAAAGGCTGGAAATAGAATTACTTCCCCCGGTAGCAAAGGGATCAATATTACCGGTCGATGTCGCTGCGTGTACCACTACCATTTGTGACATCTCGACTTCCAATTCATCCGCTGCCATTTGTGCAAGGCCGGTAAAAGTCCCCTGCCCCATCTCGACTTTGGGCGAATGTAGAATAACCCGATTGTCGGCCAATACTTCGAACCATATTGAAGGTGAATCCGTATCTCCCTGATACGGAAGCTCAATCGTATTGGCAATGCCTGCCAGGTATCTCCGAATCATCGACCGACTTAAGTAGCCAACTCCCAGAATCACTCCCACTCCGACTGCTGACCCGACCAAAAACTTCCTCCTGGTCAAACCTCGCTTGTTCCTTTCTTCACGCATGGTCACAAATTATTTCGTTTTTCGGATTGAGACATGATCTCAGCCGCCCGATGAATTGCCCTGCGCATGCGGTAATAGGTACCACATCGACAGATGTTAACGATACTTTTGTCGATATCGTCGTCTGTTGGTTGGGGATGCTGATCTAACAGTGCCACAGTAGCCATCATAAATCCCGGCTGACAGTATCCGCACTGTGGAACTACCTCTTCCACCCAGGCCTGCTGTACCGGATGCAGAATCTCACCGTCAGAAAGTCCTTCGATCGTAGTCACCTCCTTGCCTGCTGCCAACTTCACCGGATAGGAACAGGAACGAACGGCCTGTCCATCAACAAGTAAGGTACAGGCTCCACAAGCTGCCTTGCCACACCCGAACTTGGTTCCCTTGAGATCCAATACATCCCTAATGACCCATAATAGAGACATGGATTCATCTACGTCCATCCTTCTTGGAATACCATTGAGTCGAAATGTAATCAACATATAATATCATTCATTTTTAATCGGGTATTGGAGCACCTGCAGCTGCCCACTCTTTCACTGCCGCAATAAATTCTTCCTTCATAACCGGGGGTTTTTCCCTGGGTTGGCCATCAACACCTACACCCGGATCCCAGGCCCATAGCACCAGGCTGTCTTCCGTCATATGTCGAACTAATTCTTCCAGACTGCGGTTACCATTGGTCACGGGGTTCAGTATAACCGCCCCAATTTCTTGCTCAGACAGTCCCTCCCAGGCCATCTCTTTTGGTGCCAATCCCCAATGTGGTGCCCCAGGTACTCCTGAATAATTGTTGTTTTCTTCCTGATGGCAGGATTCGCATCGCAATGCAGCGACACCGTGATTATCCGGACCTCTTTGCACAGAAAAGTAGTGCTCATGACTATCTTCACCCTGCAGTGGTCTGTCACCGGAGGGATGGCAGTTGATACATCTATTGTGAGTCAAAACCTCCATCATCTTCCGAAATGCCACTTCTCCATGACCGTTCTCGAGTTGTGAACTATCAAGAGTATTTGCTTGATCCTGGTAATGACCGGAAGCGGAATTGGTCAGAAAAGCAATTCCTGCAAACACGATAATAAGCCCCAGGCAAAGTTGCACTTTACGCTTTTTTGTCCCACCCAACTCTTTCATTGCAAGCCGTATTTTGCCAATACCAAATCCCTGAAAGGGAGTGCAGCCTCTCTGCCCTCCCGCAAAATCTGAGTCGAGATAGTGTCGAGAATCTGCTCCAGAAAACGAGCTTCCAACTCGGGGTCCCGATACTGTAGTCCTCCGAAAGCAACAGTCAACTTCTGTATCAGAGGCTCCATAAGCCGGGGATTGTAATACTCTTTATCCCATTTCAATTTAAACTGAAGTCTCCAAAAATCGTATTCATTTTCATCTATGGTAAAGGGTAGCAAAATGACTTTACGAACCACTTCTGCAGGCTCATCTTCCTCAATAACTCCCGCAAATGCCTCCTGCAACCTCCTTTCAGTACTTGCCATGATAGCTTCCAGCAACTTCTTCTTGTTTCCGAAATGCCTAAAGATCAGTCCCTCAGACACACCTGCTTCACGAGCAATCCTGCTGGTAGGCACCGCATCATATCCCACATTGGCAAATAAATCGAGTGCTGTGTCCATAATTAGTTCCTTTCTTTCTTTCACAGAGGATTGAGGCTAAGTGAGTGATCACTTACAATATAACATTACTCCAGATGTTATGCAACTTTCAGAACACTCCTATCTAATCCATAGGTAAGAGGCAAAGTCTTATCTTGTTTACCTGAGAATCACCTAAAGGATTGCCACATGCTACATCTTGTTACACGTCTAGTGGGACTTACAGCTTTTACCTGTATACATGGTATTTTTGCACTTGCACAGTTCGAAATCGATCATCTCACCACGGAATATATGGACCAACCGCTTGGAATCGATGTTGAATCACCAAGATTTGGTTGGCAAATGAAGTCATTTGATGGCCAGCGTGGAAGGCATCAGATAGCATATCAAATTGAAGTCGTAGATGAGAAAAAAAGTAGCATCTGGAATTCCGGCAAGGTTCAAAGTGGTGTCTCTAACGGCATTCTGTACACCGGCCCTGCCCTGCTACCTAAACACAGGTATCATTGGACCGTAGAGGTCTGGGATCAGGAGGGAAAACAGCAGCAAAATACATCCTGGTTTGAGACTGGCCTTATGAATTCTTCCATCGAAGCCTGGGAAGGTGCCAGTTGGATAGGTGGTGGACCGGATGACCTGGTCCTGTATGCTCATTATTTGTCTGTCTTTAAACTGGGATTCAGCCTGCAACTGGATGAATCTTCTGAAAGTACGAGTGCCGGGGTCATCATCGGAGCAAATGATCACCGTTTGCTCGATAAGAATATGAACATTTTTGGCATCGAGAACAAACGAAACGAAAGCTATATCAAGTTTGAGCTTGACATCAGTGAACTTGGCAAGGGCGAAGAAGGCCATGCGAAGATGCATATTTACCGGGTAGGATACCATCCTGACGACTCAGAGGATGAACCATTGAGGTCTGTGGAAATCCC
>JAUILF010000300.1 GCA_030433135.1 Bacteroidia bacterium
TCTGGTAAAATACGTCCGGTCAACAATGTTAAAATATACGGTGGTGATCGAAACAAGTTATGGTCGGGAAATCATCAAGATGGTAGAGAAAGGTTTTGGAGAGATGTATTTGCAGGACATGCTTCCGTCAGGTTTCATCGTCAGCCTAGTGGTATGGCATTGACTGAAGAAGCGCAGGTGCAAATAAAAAGTCTCAGAATGCTGACCGACAAGCAAATGATTTTCGATCTCAATCCCTCCAATCAGATCCTGTCTTCTCGTGAGGAAAATGAAGCGTACTGTCTCGCTAGCCAAGATCAGAGTTCGATGATAATCTATTTCCCGGCAGGAGGATCCGTACATGTGGACGTGCCACAAGGTTTATATGAGGCACGGGGAATGGACATTACGCGATCAAAGTGGGGAGAGCACAATAGCATTGAATTACCTGGCGTAGTTAAGAACCCATCGTCCCGGTCATACGCTGTTGCAATAAAAAAGCAGTAAGGATTGAAGTTGACACTTGTGTATAGTTTTGCTAGTGGCAGGATTTAAAGGGAGACCTGCTTTGCAAAATACATGAAACAGCACTGCTTATTTCAAAAGAGGTTTTTGCTTTCTACTTCTGGCCTTTGATCAACTTATCCCTTATTTCTCTCCACGTAATTAATTGGATGTTCTCTTCCCTGATTAATGTTGCACAGGCATCACTGGTAAAAAAGTTAAAATCTTGCTGTCGCCACTCAGCTCCATATCCAGGATGATTTGAGGTTACCCCACGCATCTCCTCATTGTTGTATGCGGCATGCAGTAATATAATATTTAGTCCAGGCTCCATGCTTTGAATGGATTCTGTATAGTAATCGGCCATTCCTTTTTCAAAGTCAGGGCTATAAGCCATATAAACCTTGTCGACCACTATATTTTCATTTATGTGTTGTTCAGCATCTTGACCAAATAGCGTGAGGTATTCTGCATTGAGCAAAATGGGTAATTCATATTCTTTACCTAATTTCTTGTACACTTCGATATACTCGGGCTTTAAATAAAGGGTAAACATATGAGAGTCCAGATGCGTAATATCTATGCCATATTTGAGTGCTAACTCAATCTGGTTGCGTAGTTCTTTTTCAATTTCTTCAGCACTGGCATTTGCTTTCAGGTCCTTCCTTGACCGGTAAAAATGATTGAATTCTGTGAGTAGGCCCGGCACTTCACTTCGAGGGGCTATTGGACCCCATTTGAAATACTCCCATTCACTGGTAAGCGTTAAGTGTAGTCCAAAATCTAAATCCCTATGTTCAGCAGCATAGGCAGCAATTTCAGGAAACCAGGGACAGGGCACCATAATACTGCCGGAATTGACTGATCCATTCTCAATAGCATGGATGCTGGCTATGTTTTCGGAATGGGAGACACCGATATCATCAGCGTGAATAATTAGCAATTTGGTATCCGCATGATATCCCAATCTTTCCTGAATTGTACTCGATTGAGCATTTGCTAACACGCCGAGATGGAAGAGAAATGCAATGAACCAAAAAGATCTTGTCATAATAGAAAAGTATGATCAGATTTGAGAAAGGGAATTATCTAAGATACACATTGTCACGCTAATCCGTGTCAAGACGGTGAAATTGTCGGGGAGATGGTTTGTACTCTGATATGGATGTCAGGTGCTTTTTAAGAAAGCCAGCAGGTCGGCCATCTCCTCCTGACTGATTTGGGCTTGCAGATTTTCGGGCATGGCTGACCATTCAGAAGCCTTCAGTTCTTTAATCTCGGACCTTTTTACCGTTGTCTCCTTACCGGTGGCATCTGTGAGTGTGAGGGTATTCGTGCCCTGTTGCGAAATAATGCCGGATATATCCTTCCCGGAATTTAACGATACTGTCCAAAGCTCAAATCCATCGGCGATCGATTTATTTGGTTGTAAGATATCTACCATCAGAGCAGTTTTATTTCGATTCTGCACGGTCGCCAGATCAGGCCCAAAAGCCACTCCAAGCTTGCCTGCTTTTTGGTGGCAGATCCCACAATTTTCCTTAAACACCTCCCGACCCTGATCCACGCGTCCATTTGTTTGGAGAGAAACCTGGAATGCCTGCCAGACTGTGTCGGCGTTGAGTTCGTTTCCCTCTAAATACTCTCTGGCCCAAACCCTTATTGCCTGATTACTGCTGTTTAAGAGAGAGACAGTTTGTCCCCAGGTGAGGATCGAAGGTTTTATACGATTCTCAGCTATTGCTCTCATCAAGACCAACTTGTTTTCGTCGTTTACAAAGAAGATCTGAATTCCCGTTTTTCTCTCCTCCGGTGTGAGTGAAGGCCAGGTCGAAACGATAAAATCAGTGGCTCTGTCGCCTGAAAGTTCATTCATCGCTCGCATGATGGTCATGCGTACGTCATGCCGGCGATGTCTCACAAATAAATTTGTCAACAACTCAAAGTGCCTGGCAGATCCAGACCAACCAATAATCTGAATAGCATCAGTTAGTATGGCTTTATCTTCATTGCTTTGCCCCGAAATGTCAATTGCCTGATGTAGAAGTGGATTCGATGGTTGCTCAAAATAGCCAATGGCCTGCAGTACAGCGAGGCTCTGGTGACGAAGTCCTGCATCGGTTGAAGGAGAGAAGTTAGATACGAGTAAACGAATATTTTCATCCGATAAGACCAGTTCATTTGCTCCTTCTATACCATTGGCAAAACCCTCCAGCACCAGGGGAAGAAACCATGAACCAGATGGTGATCTCAAAAGCTCCGCCAGGAATTGGTTTAATTTCGCAGAGCTTGCGCTTTTCGTCATCAGCTGGCTCAACTTTTTGAAGAATGCTTCTGTCCCTTCTGTTCGCCGGGTGCCAAATTCCGAAGTGGCCTCCCTGAATACTTCAAGGGCATCAAAATCGAGCGCCGACATGGCAGCATAATGTACCCAGGAGTCTTCAATGTCCCTGAATAACAACTCATTTCGGACCTCAAAGGTCCCGGAACCTGGTAGGTTACCTAAAGTTAGCAATAGCTGAAATCTTACCTTCGGGTGAGGATCTGAAGCCATGTCCAGGAGTTTGTCCAATAGCTTGTCATTTGAGGCAATGTATCCTTCAGCAACCTTAATAGCATTTTCTCGCACACCAGGTTCTTCACTGTCAAGCATTTTGAGCAAGATCTCCTCCTCCATTTGATCTTTGCTTGCCAATAGCCAGAGTGCATGCACCATACCTACCGTACTACCGGTCGAAAGGATAAATTCCTTAAGAGCTCCTGATATTTCCGATCCCGGTCGATCCATTAATAATCGCTGGGCATGACTCCGCCACCAAATATTTTCTTTTGCGAGATAGGAAACCAGAGTCGAAACGCTGGCTTCACCAAGTGTAAGCTGATCGAGAAACTGCATTGGGTCAGTGCCGACCGGTGATATTCTATAGATTCTACCCATATCCATACCGATATAGAGATCTCCTGATTGAATGACATCATCAGATAACCACTCCGGATGCTCGATGATTTTTCGATAGTAATCGAGAACGAAAACAGATCCATCAGGCCCGATGTAATGATTGACAGGTCGAAACCAGGGGTCGGTTGAAGCGAGAAACTCTCTTCCTTCCAGCAGAGAAATGGAATGAAAAGTCGCGCCATTATCTTCAATTCGATCGACATGAATCAGATTGTGCACAGGCTCAGCGGCAAAGATACTTTGGTGGTATTTTGGGGGGAATAAGCCTCCGGTATACGACAGGATGCCACAGGCTGATGTCAGTGCTCCGATATCCGTCAATAACTGATGGTCGGGGTTAGATGTGATAGGGAAGATATCAAAACCTCTGCCGCCCTTTGGGATGAAGGCCTGACTGGTTGGTATCAGAAGGTCGGGATTTCTATCGATATACGGGGCTGCGATGACTTTGTGGTACAGGTGAGATGCATTATTGGTTTGGAAATGATGTCCCCAGTCGTCAAAAGCCTGACCATACTGGCTCTTGGCCGACAGCATCTCCAACTGTCCGGAGTCTGGTCGAAAACGGACCCCAAGACCATTGGCATTTTGTGGAAGTCTAGTATCATTTCCAATGTGGGGCATATAGATTTCCTTTCCCTCATCCCCCAACAGATCACCGAAAAGTTGGGGATTCGAACGGGCAAAGCCTGTCAAAATGATCTCACGGACATCCGCCTTTCCGTCATCATCCGCATCCTCAAAATAATAGACATGTGGAGGATCAGTTACCAGGAATCCCTTCTTCCAGCGCATGATACCGGTTGGCACAATCAGACTATCAGCAAAGATCGTACTCTTGTCCGGTAACCCATCCCCATCGGTATCCTCCAGCCTTTTTACCAGACCAGTGCCAGAAAGTTCCAGGGGATAGCCGTGCATTTCTACGACAAACATGCGGCCCCGCTCGTCAATTTCCATATCTACAGGATCGGCTACCAGGGGTTCACTTGCTACAAGCTCTATTTGAAAGCCTTCTTCGAGTCTGAAGCCTTCTTGGTGATCCAGTTTGGGTTCCTTCTGGCAACCAAGAAGGAGGGAGAATACAAAAAAATAGATGGCCTTTTTCATCTGGTGATAATAACACCTTTAATATAGAAAGGAATTTGCCAAGCGAGAGACCAATGTCTCTTGATTTGTTAGTTTGTATCAAGCATCATAAAGCCATTTGCATAGCAAGAATATTAAGTTCATTGCCCTGTCCGTGCAACTAATAGTCAAACCTTAAGATAAATCTTCGATGCTAAGCACTCGCCTTAACTCCTTGTGCATCACGGCCGGATCAACATCGACGCCTGTCCAGTATTTGATACCTATGACTCCCTGGTTTACCAGCATTTGCAGGCCATCAATAGTTGTGCAACCTCTGTCCCTGGCAGTTCGTATCAGATGCGTCATCGGGGGATTTGGTATGGCATCGGCTACCACCATGTTCGCTTTAATGGTCTTGAAATTTAGATTAAGTTGTTGAGAGACATGCGGAAAAAGTCCGACGCTGGTCGCATTTATTAAGATATCCGTCGCAGGGCTAATAGCATAGGTCTCCCTCCAGGAATGGTAACGGGCTGTGCAGTTGGGATTCTCATTAAGTAGATCCACTACTTTGGATGCCCTATCCCGGTTGCGGTTTACAATAATAATTTCCGAGACTCCTGCCAAAGCAAGTTCAACCGAAATAGCTCTGGCTGCACCACCTGCACCAAACAGGGTGACTTTCTTGTCCTGTGGATCAATTACCTCGAGAAGAGATTGCAAAAAACCTTTTCCATCTGTGTTTTCACCGATCCATTGGCTTTCCCTCCTGACCACTGTATTCACTGCTCCAATGAGCTGTGCCGATGCTCCAAGGCCATCCAAATGTTCGATGACAGCGACTTTGTGCGGTAATGAGCAATTAAATCCTACCCAACCCATGGCTTTGGCACCAGCCACGGCCGTTTGCAGATTATCAGGGCTGACTTCACAATTGATATAGCGAAAGTGTAATTGGTGGTGACGATAAGCGGCTTCTACCATGGCAACGGTAGGGTTTTCCCTAACCGGTTGTGCAAAGCAACCGGTTAGTTGTGGTAGAAAGTCGGGAGCTTGTGGTTCTTTGCTACTATTCATATATAACGAAGTTTACAACTGCTCTACACGTTCAAATACTGGAAAGATACAGCATAAAGACGCAATCTGTTGGCTTGGTAAGACTTTCTGATGTTGTAGTGGTGTTTTTTGGTCTTTGGAATTTGCCGAGAAATAATGGCTGGGTTTAGTATCGTGGTTGAGAGTTGAGGCACTTTTATCCCGTTCGTGATTAAATAGTTTAGTGAATGCTTGACTGGTCCATGTGATCGAAAGGACTTCTGCTTTTTTTCGATTACCTTGTAATCACAGTAGAGCTCTACAACATGAACAAAACAGTCAGGAAGATTTTTGAAGAATGCGGAAATGATTATGGGCTTCTGGCTCTAAGGGGATTAGAAGCGGCTAAGGTGACTGCAATAGCACCTTATCAGGATTGTGAAAAAGGAGATCTCGTTTTTGTTCCTGATCTGAAGGCACTGCATCAAGTCCTGGAGCGTGGAGTTTCAGCCATTGTCGTTTCGGAAAAGCTATCCGGAGTTGCTGAGGAAATGAGCAGTGATATTGGTGTTTTGGTAAGTGCTAATGTTGGGTATTCACATGCCAGACTCAAACAACGATATGCTGACCACGATTACACGCGGGCTGGCTGGAATCGCATACATTCGACTGCTGTAGTACATGATAGTGTGAAAATACCTGCCAGCACATCGTTGGGCCCAAATGTAGTCGTAGAACAAGGTGCTAGAATTGGAGAAGACTGTCATCTGATGGCAAATGTGGTAATAGAGCATGATGCCATAATCGGCAATAGTGTACGAATCCATCCGGGATCCATTATCGGGTGGGAGTGCGAGCTCGGAGATAATTGTCTAATCTTATCTAATACCGTTATCGGTGGTGAAGGTTTTGGTTATGCTCAGGATCAGAATTTTAACCATCATCGCATTCCACAAACAGGTAATGTGGTTATTGGAAACAAAGTCACCATTGGTGCCAACTGTACCATTGACAGAGGCACCTATGGTTCTACAACGATTGGTGATGGATCCATTTTTGACAATATCTGTCACATAGCCCACAATGTGACTATTGGAGAAAATTGTATAGGCCTATCCGGCTTTCTATGTGCGGGTTCTACGGTGATTGGCAATCGCGTGGTCGCAAGTGGTGGAGCCATGATCAAGGACCATGTAAACATTTGCGATGATGTGTATCTCATGCATCGGGCCGGAGTGGTTAAAGATGTCAAGGAGCCGGGTATGTATGCGGGAGGTCCTATTTTACCTATGAAAGATTATGTCATCAGTAATGCTATCTATGCACGATTGGGTGATTTGCGAAAGAAGGTAAATCAACTGAGTAAGGTCGTGTCAGAAAGATTAGGGGTATAGATCAGGTGTTCAGACCAGGTGTATAATGCTCCAATCTTAGAGGAAATTCTACACCTTGCAGCTTGAGATTCTGAATTCGATACAGGTACGCAGCACCCTGCATAATTTGTTCTGCCACATCGACGACCTTCCGGTTCTCGGGTTGTTCCAGGTAAGTGCCACGCACCCAGTCGTTGAACGCACCCATCGCCGGACCGCACCAGATTTGGTAATCAGATTTTCGATCCGGGGTACCGGCATTTGCCCAGTTGGATGATAAACCAAGATACCAGCGAAAGATTAGTGCCATTTTCCGATGGGGATTGTTTTCTGCTCTTTCGATTTGAATGGGATCCCGTTCTTCAAAAAATTCCACGCAGGCAGACCAGATTTCCTCCAGTGGTCTTTTAAAAATCTGTTGCTCTAATTTTAATCTTTCGCTATGGGGAATATCTTCAATCGACTGGTATTGTTTGTAGTACTCATAGAGCTTCTTAGCGCGAGGTCCAAACAGCGTACCTCGCTTTAAAACCTGCAATTCCACACCCATCTCAAACATGTCTGATGCCGGGGCCATTATCACATCAGTGGATGCTGCTCCTTGCAAGAGTTGACGTACCACATCCGAAGTACCGGCTTCGATGCATGCTTGATTGACTGAGCCAGTTACGATATATGCGGCTCCCATACTAAAGGCAGCCAGTGCCGATGCAGGAGTGGAAATTCCTCCTGCTGCACCGATGCGAATCTTCTTATTGAACCCGTATTTTTCCTGCATGCGGATGGCTTGTGTGCCTTTACCTGCGCCCGGTGGGCCAAAGATAACTAAGATCATGTTT
>JAUILF010000301.1 GCA_030433135.1 Bacteroidia bacterium
AAAAATTACTGAAACGGTTGTAGCATATCTACAACTAAAAATCAAGTCAGGAGTAGAGGTTTTACAGTTGTTCGATTCATGGGCAGGAGTCCTTGATCGTGACTTGTACAGTCAATTTGGATTGCCCTATATCAAGACCATTTGTCGAGAGGTAAGTGAGGTTCCAGTGATCGTATTTTCGAAGGGTGCCTGGTTTTCGATGAGGGATCTTGCTGATATACCGGGAGTAGCCATGGGCATAGACTGGCAAACCAGTCCGGGGTTGGCCAGGGATATATATGGTCATGATCGCGTATTGCAGGGTAACCTTGATCCATCCTGCTTACTTGGTGATGTCGATGTGATTAAGAGTAAGACACAGGAGATGCTCAATTCCTTTGGCAAACATCACATTGCCAATCTGGGACATGGAGTATATCCCAATACGCCCCTCGATCATGTCATCTCATATGTGGACACTGTCAAGGCATATAGATATAGTAACTAATGTGTTAGCGATTGTTTATGAATTAGTAATGGACACCTCTATTTACTCCTGACCGAGGAAAACCAATCCGCTGGCACGGAGGATTATTTTACCTGGAGGGGGTAAATTTAGATGCCCTAATGCAAGTACGATTGAATGATAAACTGATAATCAGTGCTTTTACCAGGATATACACGGGTAAAATAATTTTGATCTACTATCAATTTGTCTAAATTTGAAAGAGAGATCATATGGAACAGGAACAGGGTATTCAGACAATGGGGTGGTTCAAGCGCTTGAAGGAAGGCATTCAGACAGCCACCAAGCATAAGAAGGAGGTTCCTGACGGAGTCTGGTTTAAGTGCGATGCCTGCAAGGAAACCAGTACCATGAAGGAACTGAAGGAGAACTTCTTCATGTGTCCTAAATGTGGCTACCATTGTCGTATTGGTTCCCATGACTACTTTGACATCATCTTTGACGAGGATTCTTACTCGTTGTTATTTGAGAATCTCAAGTCTTATGATTTTCTGGAGTTTACAGATCTCAAAGCCTATAAGGATCGGCTGGTAGCCGCAGCTGAAAAATCCAATGTATCGGAAGCCATTACGGTTGCAGCTGGAAAGACCAATGGCAAGAAATTAGTGGTTGCTGCCATGGATTTCAGTTTTATCGGTGGCTCCATGGGGTCAGTTGTAGGAGAGAAAATCGCGTTAGCGATCGAGTATTCCATCAAAAATAAGAGTCCCTTGCTGATTATCTCCAAATCCGGTGGTGCCCGAATGATGGAGTCGGCTTTCTCGCTAATGCAGTTGGCAAAAACATCAGCTTTACTAACTCGCCTTTCCGAGTCGGGAATTCCATATTTTTCCATGATGACAGACCCCACTACCGGAGGGGTAACTGCCTCCTTTGCGATGTTGGGTGATCTGAATTTCGCTGAGCCCAATGCGCTCATTGGGTTTGCCGGACCAAGAGTTATCAGGGAATTCATGAAACAGGACCTGCCTGAAGGTTTTCAGACTTCCGAATTTCTGCTTGAGCACGGCTTTCTGGACTTTATCGTTACCAGGGATAACTTGAAGGAGCGACTTGCAGAGCTAATGGATATGCTCAATTAGTCGTCTTGATTCCTTTTTCTCAGGAAAGAATTTTTAATTGACCATTGAGTGGATCAAAGGCATCATAGAGGGTGTTAAAGTAACTTTCCGGATGACGGGTATAAAACTCCAGGAAATTGGCATATCGCTCCTGTAGTCCACCACCGGGGAACAGCTTCTCCCTGATCTTGCTGATCTGGCCCAGTTCTATCTCGTGACGTTGCTTCTCGGCTTTCCTCAGTTTGTCTTCAATTTTCTCCAGGCTTTTTACCTGGTTTCTGGCTTCGGCAGCAATGGTGCTTCGGAGGGTTGGGTCGATCGCCTTTGCTTTTTCCTCGATTCCTTTAAAGAGCTGCATGATCTGCCCTTTTTCCCTACCCAGTTTGAATTCATTTTCTGCAGCACGTGATACATAATCCTTGATTTGCTGATCTTCATCTTTGAAGTAGTCCTCCAGAGGAAGTCCGACTTTATTCATTCGTTTGGTCAGGGCAGGGTCTACCCACAAACATGAATCGCGGCGGACAAGCATGGGAAAGTTGATATTGAAGTGTTCGAATTGACTTTTACGCTCCAGCCAGTAAGCTATTTCACCACCTCCACCGATGTAAGCCAGGTTAGGCAATATCGTCTCTTGAAAGAGCGGCCTGGTCACAACATTAGGGCTGAACTTGTCCGGACGTTGTTCCAACAACTCGTTTATATCATCTTCTGAAAAGGTAATATCGGTATCCACCACCCGAAATTCATTGCCTTCCTTCTCAATACGTTCCCGGATCTGATCATCGAGGTAAAACAGGTTAATATCCCGCACATAGGCTTGTGGTTTGAACCCTGCTTCTTCAACTTCTGACTGGGTTTCTCTCACCAGCTTGCTGGAATGGTGTTCAAACAACTCATCCCTGAAAATGGACACCATTTTCTCTTTCAACCTGCTATCATCCATATTCAAGACGAGGATACCCAAAGGTCCCAATAGACCATTGATCAAATCAGCAAAGGCAGGAGCATAGGTTTCGTGATGCTTATGGGTCTTTTCAAAGAGACTGTAGATCTCTTTGGCGTTGTCAGATTCACCCAGGATGTTCTGCAGTGATTCGAGGGCAGGTTGCAGACTTTCAGTTTGCATTCTTCCGACAGCGCCTTTCTCCGAATTCTCCCACACCAATTCATTTCCAAACAGATGCGCGTGGTTCATTTCATCAAAATCATGATCCTCACCACCGGTTACAAAGACTGGAATAAAGTCATGGTCCGGATAGGCTTCCTGCAATTGAGTGCAAAGCTTCACAGCAGATATGATCTTGTATACGACATACAATGGACCGGTAAATAATACCGGTTGATGTGCTGTGGTGATAGTGAATGTTCGTTCGTTTTCGAGTTTTTTGATCAGTTCCAGTCCCTTGTCCGTTGGTGTGCAGTAGGTTTCGTACTGATCTCTCAAGACATTTGATAACAAAGCACGGTCGATTTTATCACCGGCCTTGTCCTTCAGGACTTGCTCAAAAGATGACAGAGTAGGTTGGTATTTGGCAAACTGCATCAACTTTGGGTCACAGTTGACATAAGCTACATCAGTTTCCGAAAACTGGGATACTTCGCTGAAAGGTCGATAAGTCACATTCATGGGGCACAATATTACTATAATCCGGACAGATCTGTAGGGTTGATACCTGTGACTTTAGAATTTCCGTCGATGATGCCTCCAGCCGACACTTTCAGTATTCCCGGTGCTATTTTTTATCATCATTTGAATATACTCCTGGTTGGAGAATTTCGAAATCGTCCATTTGCTTTTCTGCCTTTACCATATCCTTTACATCCCGCAGGAGTTCCTGTGCATCATAGATGAGACCGTCCTTTACCGTGTATTTGACACCTCCAACTCTGACAACCTCATTATCTTCGGTAAGCTTTATGGCTCCGGTTCCGTATAGTACTTTCAAATTTTGCAGGGGGTTTTCTTCTATAATGACAAAATCAGCTTTTTTGCCAACTTCTACGGTGCCGATCTCATCCTCCATACCCAGTGCCTGCGCTCCATTTAAAGTAGCTGACCGAATCACCTCCAGAGGGTGGAAACCGGCTTCCCTCAAGAGCTCCAATTCACGGATATAGGCAAAGCCGTAAAGCTGGAAGATAAAGCCGGAGTCGGAACCGGCAGTAACCCGTCCTCCACGGTTTTTATATTCATTGACAAAGGTCATCCATAGTTGATAGTTTTTCTTCCAGTCAACCTCTTCTTCTGTTCCCCAGAAGTGCCAATAAGATCCATGACTGATCTTACTCGGCATATAAAATCGCCAGAGCGAAGGCATCGTGTACTCTTCATGCCACTCTGCCCTGCGCGCTCTATGCAGATCTCGGCTTGCCTCATAAATATTGAAAGTGGGGTCTATGGTAAAGTCCAGAGAAAGGAGTTCGTCCATGACCTTGTTCCAGTGGTCAGAATAGGGTTTTGCGGCCTGCTGCCATAGTCTGCCTGCTTCTGCAAACCGATGTTGTTCATTTTGATAGTTATAGTCTGCAGGGTAATGCTGCACTGTGCGATCGTCAAAAAGTGCTTCCGGGAGTCCATACCAGTGTTCCATCGAGGTGAGACCTGCTCTTGCAGATTGCAACACATTCCACCGCGCAACATCCATCTGGGCATGATGACAGGCTGATCGCAACCCCAGGCTTCGGTTTTCATCCAGGGCAGCTGCCATAATATCTGGTGGCGCCCCAAAGAACTTGATGCCATCTGCACCTTTTTCGGCATTGTTTCTCACCCATTCCCTGGCCTCTTCGGCAGTACTTATGGTCTTTTCACAACCCATCCCAAAGGCAGTGTAAGCTAAGATTCGGGGTGAAGTGATCTCATTTGCCTCACTTCGCTCGCGGTGTTTCAAGACCCAATCCAGTCCATTTCCGCAAGAGGGATCACGAATGGTTGTGATTCCATGTCCCATCCATAGCTTAAAGACATATTCTGCATCGGCCCCCTGGGATTTACCACCGATATGACCATGCATATCAATAAAGCCCGGCAGCAGATACATACCTGAAGCATCCAGTTCATGCCCTCCGGCTTCAAGTTGTGGGCGCCTGGAGTCTTCGATTGGTACTCCGGGATAGCCTACTACTTGTATCTCGCTGATCCTGTTGTTTCTTACCACGATGTCTATGGGGCCCCGTGGTGGTGCTCCATTTCCATTGATCAGGGTCACCCCTCTGATGATCAATTGCTCCCAGGGCCCGTCACCCCTGAGCCTGTCTGGTGCTTCCTTTACCTGTGACCAGGAATTGAGAGATGATATCATAAAAAAGAACAGGCTGAAAAGTGAGGCGTTTTTCATAGTCGAAGTGTTGCTAAAAATATTCCATACAAAATAGTGTATTTTGCCTTTGGAAAGGAATGACCCGATATGGAAAGACAGCGTAAGGAATTTTTGAGCAGTTTGGACCAATTGGATCTTCAACTCGAGAGACTTTTCCGCGATATGGACAAGTACCCGCAGGAAAAGTTGAGTGCCAAACCTGCACAAGACGTATGGTCTCCCATGGAGGTGCTCTACCATATTTATCTCTCAGAGAGAGGTACATTGGCATACGTTGAGAAGAAACTGAGCTTTGATCCAAAGTTGAGAAAGCGCGGGCTTGCTGCCTGGTTTCGGTCGACCTTATTGAATTTCTATGTTCGTTCAACATTTAAGTTTAAGGCACCGGCTACTGTCAGAGGAGAAAACCTGCCTTCGGATCTAACCTATGGTGAACTGAAAGAAAGGTTCATTGAGCTCAGGGCTAACTGGAAAGAATTTCTGGAGAAGGTTGATAGTAAATGGTTTGACCGTGAGGTCTTCAGGCATCCGATTGCGGGAAGAATATCGTTGGGTCAAACGATGGCCTTTCTTCAAAGTCATTTTGAGCGGCACAGGAAGCAGATCATGGCCAGAGTTCCGGCCCTCACGAGGTAGCTTTAGGAAGTTACTACTGTTGTTTTTCAACCACTTGTTTCTCCAGTCTCAAGGATCAATGGTCTGATGTCAGGACGAGTATCGCTAAAACTTATCGCCCTCTCGGCATATGATTTGGCCTTCTCTATTCTTGATTGGTCAGAAGTATATAAGGTTAACAAAGACTCTCCTTTAGTGACTTTTTCACCCGGCTTTTTATGCAGGTAAATACCTGCATCCAGGTCGATCTGATCGTCTTTATGTTGTCGCCCTGCTCCCAGATGTACACTTGATTTTCCTATTTGTAACGCATCTATTTGTTCGATATAACCGGTGTTGCCTGCAACCACATCTTCTGAATAGGAAATGAAGGTTTCATTATCAATATTGTTGATTATAGTGGTGTCTCCTGCCTGATAATCAACCATTTGAATTAACTTATTTAGAGCTTTGCCCGAATCTATTTTGCGATATAATTCGCTTCTGATTTCCTTGGGTTGTCGATCATCGCCTGCCATGGAGACCATCTCACAAGCTAGTGTCAGACACAACTCAGTAAGGTCTGCCGGCCCTTGCCCACGTAAGGTCTTCACGGCTTCAGCTACTTCAAGTTTATTTCCTATAGCCCGACCTAGTGGGGTGCTCATATCAGAGAGGACTGCCCTGGTAGGGATGCCAAATGTGGACCCAATGCTGATCATTTGTTTTGCCAGTTCCCTGGCTTCACTAAGACCCGGTAATGTCGAACCTGAACCCACTTTCACATCCAGTAATATACAGTCTGCTCCAGCAGCAATTTTCTTGCTCATAATGCTGCTTGCTATCAATGGGATCGAGCCCACTGTGCCGGTCAGGTTTCTGTATTTGTAAAGAATTTGATCGGCAGGTACCAGATCGTCTGTTTGTCCGCCTATGGCTATTCCGATGGCTTTCATTTGCCTGGCAAATGCATGCGGTGAAAGGTTGGTACGAATGCCGGTAAAGACATCCAGTTTGTCCAGGGTGCCACCCGTATGACCCAGGCCCCTTCCAGAAAGTTTACCAGCTGGGATCCCCATGGAGGCTAACAGAGGCATCAGGACCAGAGAAGTTTTGTCACCGACTCCTCCGGTACTATGCTTGTCTACTTTGATACCGGGAACGTCTGAAAGATCAATTTTGTCTCCGGATTCGATCATGGCTTCGGTGAGGTAGATGGTTTCATCTGATGAAAGACCTCGCAAATAGACGGCCATGAGTAGAGCCCCAATCTGATATTCCGGGGCTTTTGGATCGGTCACCTGGTGAACCAGATCTGTTATTTCCTTACGGCTCAGGATGCCGCCATCTCTCTTCTTCTCAATAAAACCCAGTAAACCCATACAGTATGTTATAGGACTCAAAATAGTAAGACAATCCTGAATTTCCTCCAAGGAAAAGGTGTCCTATGGCTTGTGAAACTCAAAAAATGTGGTTTAACCTGAATCCGGATCCCGGTCTGACTCCGTATATCAAAGTATTTAAACCCGGAAAATGTAAAAGAAAGCATAGTCCGGATTAAACCCTAAAACAAAAATGTATATGTTATTCAGATCTACCCTTTTAGTTTTATCCTTGTTTTTTTCATTATCGGTCGGAATAGCCTCGACGGTCACCGTTGTCAACGCTGATGATAGTGGTGCCGGGTCGTTGCGTGATGCCATCATGTCAGCTCAGCCCGGTGATACGATCGTTTTCGATTCAGCCACAGATAACATTTCCATCGCCCTGACAAGTGGAGAAATTGAGGTTGATAAATCCCTGGTGATTTGGGGGAATGGTGCCGGAAGGACTACGATAAGCGGTTCGGGTCAAAGTCGCATCTTCAATATTTCTGATGCTGAAAATGTAGTTCTTTCAGGAGTCTCTTTTATCGATGGTCTTAGTACTGATGCCGGTGGGGCCATTTGGTGTTCTAATACCTCGCTCGAAATGAGAGGTTGTCAAATCAGTTCTTGTGAAGCCTCGGGCAACGATGCTACTCAGGGTGGTGGAGCCCTGGCGACGATTAACAGTACGGTGGTTGTGGATAGTTGTCAGATTATTGACAATAGGGCAACTGGAGCCAGTGGCAGTGGAGGTGGTTTCTTAAACCTGGATGGATCTACCTTGAGCATCAGTAACTCTCTGATCAGTGGCAATAGCTCGGTGCGAGCTGGAGGAGGTATAGAAGATAATTCGGGTGCAGAAACAGAAGTGAGCCTGGTGGAGGTACAGCTGGATA